>JBOHXO010000598.1:0-3840 GCA_050737475.1 Chthoniobacterales bacterium | reverse complement strand
TACCAATGGTGCGCGCGCTGGATGCAGAGATGATGCCGCCGTTCATGGCGAGCACCCCGGTGCCCACCGGACCGCTGGTCAAAGCTCCAGGGTTGCCAGTCGAATCCGCGCCCAACACAAGGTTGGTTCCGAAATTTACCGTCGTGACTCCCGTGTAGGTGTTTTGCCCGGAAACTGTCCATGAGGCAGGATTCCATGTCACGCCATCCACTCCATATGCAACGATGCCGCTACCCACTGCAATAACACCCGTAATCGCATTTCCGGGCTGGGAACCGGTAAAATTCACGGCTGTATTCGTTCCCGTGATATTGCCGATCACCGCATTACCGGTCGTGGCTTTGAAGGTCGCTCCCGATGCCGTTACCGAAACAGGACCGAAGCCGACCTTATAGCCGTTCGAACCGGTTATGGTAGCCGTCAAGTTGCCTATGCTTAGTGTGCCGCCGAGATTAAGCGTAAGGCCTTTCCCTGTGCTTAGACTTCCAGCATCAAGCGTCGGCGCGCCGGTAAGGGTCGCCCCGCCTGTAGCGAAGGTCGCTCCACCGGTATCGCTGCGCAACTGCAGGGTTGCGCCGGATAAAGCCACTGGGGAATTTGTGAGAGCCCCGGTATTCGTCAAACGCAGCGCCCCTCCACTCACCGTCGTGGTTCCCGTGTAAGTGTTGGAGCCCCCCAGGGTCCACGTACCCGTATTCGTCTTCGTAATGGTAACCGAAGAGGCCCCTCCATTCGAGATTGACCCGGTAATTATACCATTCGAATTGACTCCAAGACCGTCCAGGGTGATCCCCAAAACTCCAGGGGCGCCACCCGTGCCTGCCGTAATATCTCCGGCAATCGTTAAATTCTGCCCAGCGGTTGAGCTGTCATTTTGAAATTTCGAAGTAGCCACCGCGCCCGTGCCTATGACGAGGTTCGAGTTGATCCTTTGATTTGTGGTAACCGCGCTGGTTATTGAAATGTTATTCGAGCCGACGGGGGTCATGACCAAGGTGCCGCTTCCCACTGAACTGCCGATCGTGTAGGCGGCCGTAGCAGCATTGTTGAACGACATTACGCTAATCGGCTGTGAACCCACTGTAATGGTGGTTTTTCCGTTGCCCGCGCCATTGAATGTCGCGGTGTTACCAGAAGTAGGAACTGAGGCGCCGCTCCAATTTGCTATTGTACTCCATGCAGAATCCACGCCGAGGCCAGTCCAGCTTCCATCGGCCGCGTAGCTCGTCGCCGTGCCGGCGAATGCGATTACTGCGGCGGTAATCGAAAGGGTGAAAATATGGCGGGAGCCGAGGGTGCGTATGCACCGCGTGCTGGGGAGTTTCATAAGGAGGAATATAGGGAGTTGAAAGAGGAGGAACGACTCGTCAGGAGGGGTCTGAGGTTGCGCTAACATCGAATGCCACCATACCAGCCGTAAAGTAATTATTTTGTTGAAGCCTTCATTTACTCTATAAAAAAATTTGAACGGCAACTTACGGCCCTTTTTTTGCAGTATACTGGTTTACTCTGTTATTTCAGGGTTCACAGAGAAAACACTAAAGATTGCGGTATCTCAGTGCTAAGGGCTTTCCCGGATAAGCGAAGGCATTTGCGGGCGTTTTCATCCTTACCGAACGAGTCGGGAACGAGAATGGAAAGGGCGTTCCAATGAGGGTTGGGTTCCTCATTCCGCGGGAGTGTAGGCGCCGGGAATCGGGAGCCCGCGGCGCGGGTTCCCCTACCTGGGTAAGTGGTGCGTCATGCCTGCCCTACGCCGAGGGCTGCTTGCGGGAGCGACGGATGCTGGCTGCGGTAACCAGAATTCCGCCCAGCAAAAGGGCGATGACCTGCGGCTCCGGCACGGCGATCAATTCGCCGCTCGCCAGAAGACCGCCGTTGCCGACGAACGTGCTGCCCGCATCGGAATAGATGTTGATGCTTGCGAGCTGCTGGGCGGTGAGTGTCGTATCCGTGAATCCAAAATAGATCTGATCAGTGCCGCCGCCGTCGAGCGAGCCGCTCCAATTGTAGATCGAGAGCGTGCCCGTCCAGGCGATCGCGCTGCTGTCGGCAAAATGGAGGATGGAAGCCGCGCCTCCCAGGTCGAGCACCGCCGTCCCATTGAGGGTGAGGGTGTTCAAGGTCTCCGAGAAGCCAGCCGTGTCGAATGTTCCGCCGGACAGCGTGAGGGTCGCCGCATCGTTGATCTGCTCGTCCTGCCCGAGCTGGAGGGTGCCGCCCGAGATGGCGACGGATGTCGTGCCGGAAAGGGCCGGGCCGAAGAGCGAAGCGGCGACCAGCTTGCCGCCCGAGACGGTGGTCGTGCCGGTGAAGAGGTTCAGGCCGGAGAGCGTGGTGGTGCCGGAGCCGGTTTGGGCCAGCGCGATTTTTCCGCCGCCCGTGCCATCCATGATGATTCCCGTGCTCACATTGACGGCGCCCACGTTTGCGAAGGTCACCGTCTTGATCCCGGCGGAGGCGCCGCTGATTCCGCCGGTGATGTTCAATGCGTTTCCGCCGGTCGTCGCGGCCTGCGTGATGGAAAAGCTGCGATTCGCCGTGATGACGCCGGAGAATGTGGAGACATTGTCCGTGCTCCCGCCGAGGCCGTAGGTGCCGGTGGTGGCGTTGTTATTGATCGTCACGGGGCGCTCGACGGTGAAGGCGCCGCCGATCAGGAGCGTGGGGCTGGAGTTGTTCGTGGTCGTGTTTCCGTCGCCGAGACCGATCGTGTAGAAGGTCGTGCCGGGGGTCGCGATGGAACCCGCGCCCGTGCCAAATGCGCCCGGCTGGCCGACGCCGCCGATTGCGGCCGGGACGTTGGTTCCGGCGACGAGCGTGCCGGCGCTGATAAGCGTTCCGCCCTGATAGGTATTCAATCCGGAAAGAATCAGCGTGCCGGTTCCGTTCTTGGTCAGGCCGGTTGCGGAGCCGGTCTGGATGCCGCCACTCAGCACGCCGGACGCCAGGGCCCGGCTGCCGGAGAATCCGAAGCCGGTCGTTCCTCCCGCGATGGTCGCCGGAGCGCCATTGACGGTCCATACGCGGCTGAATGCGTCCGCGGTGTTCATGTTCACGGGGTTCGTGAACTCAACGAGGTTGTCCGAGGTGGTGGAGCCGAAGACGATTGGATCGGTACCGGCACCCATGAAATTACCGGAGCCCCATGTGAGCTGACCGTTGGGAATTGCCCCGACGGTCATCGTGAGTGTCAACGATCCGCCCTTCGCAGCAAATCCGGCGAAGGTTCCCCAGTTGAGGTTCGTCGCGGCGGCCGTGCCGGACATGGTGCGGTTGAGCGTGCCCTGGGTCTGCAGGACGGCCAGCCGGGTGGCTGCCGCGCCGGTGAGCGTGATGTAGGAATTTGTGAGGCTCGCTGTGCTGGCGATCTGCAGGACACCGCCGCTAACAGTCGTATTGCCCGTGTAGGTCTGCAGTCCATTGAGAGTCCATGTGCTGTTCGTCAGACCGTTCTTGAGCACGCCGACCGTGCCGCTCACGCCATTGGCAATCGGGCCGATCGAGCCGCCGATGGAATCGGTGGCGGCGCCGAGGGCGACTGTCTTGTTTCCCGCGCCGGAAAAGGTCGGAGCGCTGGAGAAATTCAAAGCTCCGGTGCCGCTATTGGAAATCGTCATCGTGCCGGTGGTGCCCGAGAAATCGAGCACGCGATCCGTCGTCTCGCCCGGGCCCGTGTAGTTCAAATTCGCGGAACTGCTCCCCGATCCCATCGAGATGGTGCCATTGAGAGCCGTGGTCGGTGCGCCCAGGCTGCTCGAGGCCGTGCCGCCCACGACGCTGTTGAGCGACGCGACATTGACGGTGCCGGCGCGGACCGTGGTGGTGCCGGTGTAGGTG
>JBOHXO010000597.1:0-14278 GCA_050737475.1 Chthoniobacterales bacterium | reverse complement strand
GCCGAGTAGCGGAAGGCGCGAGGGGCGGCGCTCATGTCGAGATATTCGCCGGCGACCTGGCCGGAGGCATTGATGGCGTAGGCGGTGCTTTGGGTGGAGTCGAATGGATTGAGGTCGGTGACCGTATAGCGGGTGGCGTCGGCGGGTGCGCGGGTGGCCAGGGCGAAAAGCAGGAGGGCGGCGAGGCGGGCTGGCTGAATCATGGCAGGCATCTTCCGCGAGAACGGGAAACTGTCAATGCAAGGACAGTTTGGCGTGGGAGTTTTGTGCGGCGGGTGTGGCCGGGCTCAGTCGGTCGGGATCGCGTCGAGCTGGATGAGACCCGGGACGTCCTCGAAGTGGGCGTCGGGTGAGACGAGGCGTAAACGGAGGACGGCATTCACAGAAGGTCGCAAAGCAAAGGTCAGAGGATTTATTCTTCCTTTCGCGACCTTCTGTTAAATTCTCTGTTCTCTCTGTTTCCTCCTGGAGGAGTTCCGGGCAACTCCTAATACAACTCCACCGGCGAGCGTTTGCCGTCCTCGGGACTGCGCTGGGCGGCGACCTCCTCGCCGAGTGTGGCGACGCGGAGTTTCCAGACTTCGTCGTCGAGGAGTTTGTGGGCCTTGATGCTGAAGGGATCGGGCGGGGTGAGTTTGGTTTTGAAGGCGGCGACGCGGGCGAGGGCGGGGTCGAGTTTTTCGCTGAGTCCGGAGATGGCGTCGAGCGCCTCGGCGGCCATTTCGACGCGGTGGCAGATCATGAGCAGGTCGTTGCCGGCGGCGAGGGCCATGCGCATCGTTTCGGCGAAGCCGTAGTGATTCAGGATCGCGCCCATGTCGAGGTCGTCGGTCATCACAAGGCCGTCAAAGCCCATGTCCTCGCGGAGCAGCCCGTTGATGATCGCGGGTGAGAGCGAGCCGGGCAGGCCGCTGTCGTCGAGGCCATCCACGGCGATGTGGCCGATCATCATGCTGTCCACTCGCGGGGAACCCGCACGTTCTCCAGCGAAATAGCGGAAGACGGCGAGTTCGTGCTCCTCCATGAGCGCCTTGCTGCGCGAGAGGCGGGGCAGTTCGTGGTGCGGATCGAGCGCGGCGCTGGCGTAGCCGGGAAAATGCTTGCCGCAGCTCAGGATGCCGGTGGCGCGCAGCGCGTCGTTGAACGCGCCGGCCTTCGCGATGACTTCGGCGACGGTGCGCCCGTAGCAGCGACCGCGCAGGGAATTGTCGGCCTCGTCGTCGAAGCTGATGTCGAGGACCGGGCAGAGGTCGAGGTTGAATCCGAAAAGGCGGAGGAGTTTTCCGGTGATGTCGCCGTGCCAGCGAATGAGGTCGGCGTCGTCCTTGTCGCGGAGCTGCTGGGCGTTCGGTGGCTCGTGGCCGAGGAGCTTCAAGCGCGAGACGCGGCCGCCTTCCTGGTCAATCGTGATGATCGGCTCGACGTCGGAAAGGTCGCGCAGGTCGTCAATCAACTTGCGGAGCTGCGGCGCGGTCTGGATGTTCCGGCCGAAGAGAATGTAGCCACCGGGCTGGATGGCGCGGAATTTCGCGGCGGTGTCGGAATCGAGCGTGGCGCCGGGAACGCCGACGAGGAGGAGCTGGCCGGGGTGATCGGTAGGGAGCATGAAGAGATGTGTTTTTGAATCTGGAAAGGGGGAAAAGGGGAAATGAAAAATGCGAATTCGCGAAATCCGGTGGTTTGGCATTTTTGTGCGAGTGACTTTCTTGTGTGGAATTTTCCTGCTTTCCCCTTTTCCAGATTCCCCAATCGTCTTTGAATGCGGCATGGCGCGCGTTGGACTTTTTGGCGGGAGTTTTGATCCGATTCATGTCGGGCATTTGATTCTCGCGCGGGATGCGAAGGAACAGCTCGGGCTGGAGCGCGTGATTTTTATTCCTGCCGCGATCTCGCCGCACAAGTTGCACCGCGAGCCGGCGCCCGCGGAAGCCCGTCTGGAGATGGTGCGCGCGGCGGTCGAGGGCGAGCCGGGATTCGAAGTCGAGGACTGCGAGATCGGTCGCGAAGGGCCGTCGTTCACGATTGATACGGTGCGACTGCTGCTCGAGCGGCGGCCCGGCGACGAGTTCTTTTATTTCATCGGCGAGGACAATCTCGAGATGCTGCACACGTGGCGCGAAATTGATGAACTCAAGCGGCTCGTGCAGTTTGTCGTGCTGGCTCGCGAGGCGGCGGACCGGGAGTGCGAGTTTCCGCGGGTGTGCCGGCAGGTCGCGGTATCGTCCACCGAGGTGCGGAAACGCGTTGCGTGCGGGCAATCCATCCGTTATCTGCTGCCAGACCAGGCATGCGAAATTATTTATCGAAACGGGCTGTATCGGAATGAGTAAAAAGTCTGCGCCTGTAATGAGCGATGCCGAGAAGCTGGCGCGTGCGTGTGCCGAGGCCGCAGCCGACAAGAAAGCCGAGGACATCCAGATCATTGACCTGCGCGGCATTTCCGACTTCACGGATTTTTTCATCGTGTGCAGTGGGACGTCGGATCCGCAGTTGAAGGCGATCGCGTCGGGTGTTCGCGCGCGTGTGCGCGAGGAATTCGGCCACGGCGCGTATTCCGAGGATGGCGCGCCGACAAGCCGCTGGGTGGTCATTGATTTCGCGCAGGTGATCGTGCACGTCTTCCACCATGAGGCGCGGTCGTTTTACATGCTCGAGGATTTGTGGGGAGACGCACCGCGCATTCCCTTTGGGGAACCGAAATAACCCATGGACATCGTCGCCGAGGTCGACCTCGAATGTCCGCAGTGCGGCGAGACCTTTGCCATTGATGTCGAGACCACCCAGCCGCGGGTGGAGTTCATTACCGACTGCGCCGTGTGCTGCCGGCCCATGACCGTGCGCATTCTCTGCGAGCCCGGCTCCATCGTGGAAGTGAACGTTACGGCCGCATGAGCCCTTGCGTGCGAATGAATTGTGGTCTAACGATGTGTTCGAAATGATGCTCGGTCAGAAAGAAGCGATCGTCCGGTTGTTGCAGGACAACGACCCCGAGACTGTCAAACTGGTGAAGGAGCAACTCGCCGCGGCCGGCGACGAAGCCCTCGGCGACCTCGCATCGCTTGCCGAAGTTCAGGACGAAAAGGTTTCCCGTCATGTGCGCGACGTGCTGGACCTCATCGCGGACCGCGAGGCGGAGGATGAATTTTCGCTGCTCTGCCATCTTTTCGGCGACCATCACGACCTCGAGCGCGCGAACTGGATGCTGGCCCGCGCGGTGATGCCCGGCGTGGATTTCAAGCCGCTCGAGACAAAGGTCAATGCCTGGGGGCGCCAGTTTTTGCTGAAAAGCTCCGGCGCGATTTCCAGCCGCGAGCGCGTGATCCAACTCGCGAATTTCATGTCCGGAGAACTTGGCTTCCGCGGAAACACCGAGGATTACTACAACGTCCGGAATTGCCTGCTGCCCACCGTGATCGAGACGCGAATGGGCATCCCGATCACGCTTACGCTGCTTTATATGATGGTCGCCGCGCGCGCCGGCATGTGCATCGAGGGCGTCAACCTGCCCGGCCATTTCATCGCGCGCCACGGCGACTTGTTTTTCGATCCGTTCCATCGCGGACGCATTCTCACGAAGGCCGATTGCCTCGCCATCATGGCCAAGCAAAATCTCACGTTGCAAAAGAGCCACCTTGCGGATGCCTCGGCGCGGCAGATTCTCGTGCGCGTGCTCGCGAACCTGCTCTACGTCCACGATCTCAAGCAGGACAGCGAGAATCACACGAGGGTGAACGGCTGGATTCGCGCGCTCACCACGGATCGTTCCTAGCGGTGAAAAGTGACGAGTGACGGATGATGAGATTGTCTCCGTGAGCCGCTTGTCACTGGTCACTCATCACACGTCACTGCCTTGATCGTCGAGGTCCTCAACACCGGCACCGAGCTGCTGCTCGGCAATGTCCTCAACACGCACACCGCGTATTTCGGTCGCGCGCTTTTTCCAATCGGCCTGCGCATTGCGCGACAGACCACGGTGCCCGACGGAGCGGCGATCCGGGATGCATTCATCGAGGTATTTCCGCGCTGCGACGTGCTGCTTGTGACCGGCGGGCTCGGGCCGACGACGGACGACATCACGCGTGAGGTCGCGGCGGAATTGCTCGGGCTGCAGTTGTTCGAGGACGTGGAAATTTTGCGAGGCATCCAGGCGCGCTGTGAGTTGCGCGGGTTTCCATTCGTCGAGCGCATGCGCCGCCAGACGATGGTGCCGGAAGGCGCGACCGTGCTGCCGAATGCCAATGGAACCGCGCCCGGCCTGTATCTGCCGCCCGTCGAGACGCCGTCCTCGCGCACGCCGCATGTCTTTTTGCTGCCTGGTCCGCCGCGCGAATTGCAGCCAATGTTCGAGGAGCATGTGCTGCCGAGGCTGCGCGGGATGGCCGGCACGGAGACCTCGCAATGCCGTGTGTATCGCTGCGTCGGTATTGGCGAATCCATGGTCGAGGCGCGCATCGGGCTGCGCCTCACCGGGGTTCCCGGGCTCGAGGTGGGTTATTGCGCTCGGCCCAACGAGGTGGATTTCCGCCTCATCGGCCCGCCTGCGCTGCTCGACGAAATTGAGCCGCAGGTGCTCGCGGCGCTCGGGAAATTTCTTGTCTCGACCGAGGGCGAAAGCCTCGAGGAAGTCGTCGTCGCGCGACTGCGGGAATTGCGTCGCAGCGTTGCGACTGCGGAATCGTGCACGGGAGGCCTGCTCGCGAATCGCATCACGAATGTTCCCGGCGCGTCGGAAATTTTTGGAGCAGGATGGGTGACCTATGCCGACAAAATCAAAGTCGGCCAGCTCGACGTCAAAACAGCGGATCTCGAGACGCACGGCGCGGTGAGCGAGCAGGTGGCTGCGCAGATGGCCGAAGGCGCGCTGGCGAAGGCGAATGCGGATTTTGCACTGGCGACCACCGGCATCGCCGGCCCCGGAGGCGGTACCGATGACAAGCCCGTGGGCACTGTGTTTCTCGCCCTCGCGGAGCGGGACAAGCCGACGCTCGCGTGGAAGGAATTCTTTCCCACGGACCGCGAGACGTTCAAGCAACTCACCACGCAGGCAGCGTTGAATGCGCTGCGAAAACGGCTAGGCTGAGGCCATGAGCGAGGAGATCGGCGACGACCGCAACATCGAGGTAAGGACGTATTTCGTGCGCGGCCGGAACGCACTCGTGGCACGGGCGGATTTTTCGAAGGTCTTCGTGGATTACTACCTCCACATCGCCGAATTCGGACTGCAAGTTCCGCCGCACGAGGCCGAATATGCAAAGAGTGCGCTGGCCGCAGTGACGCTGCATTGCGCCTCGCGTCCGCGCAACGAACGGATCGCATGGACGGTGAACTTCCAGCTCCCGTTGCTCAACGTATTCGCCGCCGGCGACAATCCGCTCGGCACGGTCGTCGCGAATGTATTTTCGGAAGGCGTGCGTGTGCGCGACGCCAATCTTTTCTACGCGGATACGATTCGCGGCAGCGATGCACCGCTGCGCAGCGTGGTGGACTTCGAGGGATCGGATTTCTTCGCGGCGGCGGAGCGCTTCTACGAGCACAGCGAGCAGAGGCTGGCGCGATTCTTTCATCATCACGACGACGATTACGTGCTGGTTTCCGCGCAGCCCGATTGCGACCTTGAATGGCTCGCGGGCCTCGATGCCGATGCGGTCCGCCAGCTCGACAAAACCGAGGAACTCGCATTGCTCGAGCAGCGTTACTACCGTTTCGAATGCGGGTGCAACCAGCAGCGCATGATGCGCGTGCTGCTGCCGACTTTTCAAAAGGACCCCGAGGCGCTTTACGAGGGGGCGGAGGTGATTCGCATGAGTTGTCCGCGCTGCGGCGCGCGGCACGCGATCACCCGCGAGTCGCTCGAGGCGCTGCAAAAATCCGAGGCGACGGTCGGGTGAGCCTGCGATTGCCAGCCGGAAAGAAGCCGGGTGCCGCGTTGCGCGCCGTGCTGCTTTTGCTGGCGCGGCAGGCCCGGCGCGATCTCGAACGACTTGCTGATGCGCCGGAGGCCCATATTCACAGCCTGCGCACCGGAATGAAAAAATACCGCTCGCTGCTCCGTCTTGCGCGCGGCGACGCGAAGAGGAAATTGCGGGCCGCCTTGATGGAAAGAGTGCGTGTGCTGAAGGACGGCATGGCAGGCTCGCGGGACGATGCGGTGATCTTCAAGACCGTGCGTCGCGTGCTCGGCGAAGAGGCTGCGGAGCGGCTGGGTTTGAAATGCCCGCACGCCGAAGGCAAAACGCGCGCGCCAAAAGCGCTGTTGCTCGCGGCTTTCGAACTCGGCGTGCTCACCGATTCCCTCGATCTCGACGCGATGAATACAGCGAAATTGACCAGACGATGGGAGGACACGATCCGCAGGCGCGACAAGGCCAGGAGGAGTGCGAAGAGCTCGGGGGACGCTCATGATTTCCACATGTGGCGCAAGCGTGTGAAGGACCTGTGGTATCAAAGCGACGCCTTGTCCTCGCGCCTGAAGAAGACTGCCGCCGCGGTAAAGCCGGCGAAAAAACTCAGCGATGAACTTGGGCTGGAGCACGACCTGACGCTCGTGCTCGAATCGGTGAAAAATCTGACCGATGCGGATCGTGCCGCGCTGGACGCGAAACGCGGGCAATTGCGCGATGTCGCGCTCGGCGAATAATCAAGCGGCTGCGCCGGCTTCCTCGAGCCGGGTCTCGACGTCGGCGGCGTAGAGCGCGTCAATCATCTCTCCGATGTTGCCCTCTATGAAGAGGTCGAGATTGTAGAGCGTGAGGCCGATGCGGTGATCGGTGACGCGGTTCTGCGGGAAGTTGTAGGTGCGGACTTTTTCCTCGCGTCCGCCGCCGCCGAGCAGGCTCTTGCGATGGGCGGAATATTTTTCCTCCTCCTCGCGACGTTTGTCCTCGAGCAGGCGGGAGCGCATGATCTTGAGCGCGGCTTCCTTGTTCTTCTGCTGGCTGCGCCCGTCCTGGCAGCGCACGATGCGGCCGGTGGGAATGTGCATCACCTGCACGGCGGAGTCGGTGGTGTTCACGCCCTGGCCGCCGGGGCCGCCGGCGCGGCAGACTTCGATGCGGAGATCGCTTGCCGGGATGACGAGATCCACTTCTTCGGCCTCGGGCAGCACGGCGACGGTGGCCACGGATGTGTGGATGCGGCCCTGGGCCTCGGTGGCAGGCACGCGCTGCACGCGGTGCGGACCGCTCTCGTAGCGCATCTTGCGGAAAACGGATTCGCCACTGAGGCGGAAGATGACCTCCTTGAATCCGCCAAGATCGGCGGCGCTGCTCTCGAGCGTCTCCATCTTGAGGCCAGTCGTCTCCGCGAAACGCGAATACATGCGGTAGAGATCGGCGGCGAAGAGCGCGGCCTCGGTGCCGCCGGTGCCGGCGCGAATTTCCACGATGGCATCCTTGTCCTCGTCCGGCTCGGGCGGAAGCAGGGCGATCTGCAGTTCGCGCTCGAGTTTTGGCAATTGTTCGTGAAGCGACACGAGTTCCGACTGCGCGAGTTCCGCCATTTCGGTGTCGTTGCCGGCGGCAAGTTCCTCGTTTTCCTTCAATTCACGTCCGGCCTTTTCAAAAGCGGCGCACTTTTCGAGAAGGGCGCGGAGCCGGGAGTGCTCGCGCATGATCTCCTGTGCGCGCTTCTGATCGTTGAAAAGATCAGGTGCGGAGATCGCGACTTCGAGCTCGGCGAAGCGTTCCCTTTTGCGGGCGATGAGGTTGGAGAAATCCATAAACGCAGAAACGGTGATCCGGCTTGCGCACGGGATCACCGTTTCGGTTTGCGGGGAGGGAATCTATTTCTTGGTGGCGCGGGTGGCCTTCGTGCTGCCGTAGCGGCGCGCGAATTTCTCGACGCGACCGGCCGTATCAACGAACTTCTGTTCGCCGGTGAAGAATGGATGGCAGGCTGCGCAGATGCCGATTTTGAGGTTGTCACGCGTCGAACGGGTGCGATACGTGGCGCCGCATGCGCAAACGATCACCGTCTCGGTGTAATTGGGATGGATTTCAGCCTTCATAGGAAAAAGTAGGACCGTGAACAATGCCCCAACTGGCGCCGAACGCAAGGTGAAAAACGCGATTTTACAGCGTTGGCGGGACGTGCTGGAGCGCAAAGGAGACGCTCCGGCCGTGTGGCTGCCCGATGGCTCGGTCGCGCGAAGTTTTTCGGACATCGAATCGGAGGCCGACGCCATTGCGTCAAAGCTTCGGGAACTGCCGCCCGGCGCGGTGGTGAGCCTGCAGGCGGAGAATTGCCCGGAGTGGCCCGCCCTGCTGCTTGGGATCTGGAAGACGGGTGGCTGCGCGTTTCTGATTGATCACGCATTCGGCGAAGTATCGCGCGATGCCGCGGAGCGGATTTGCGGCGCACGCGTGCGGCTCGGTGCGGCCGGCGTAACATTGCTGGACAACATCGCTGCGGATTTCGGTGACAGCGCGCCGGATTTGATCAAGCTGACATCCGGTACTTCGGCGGCTCCACGCGCGATTCTTTTCAAGGCCGCGCAGCTCGAGGCGGATTGCAGCAATATTTGCGAGACGATGGGAATCGGCGATGACGACATCAACTACGGTGTCGTTGCGTTTTCGCATTCCTACGGATTCAGCAGTCTCATCACGCCGCTGCTTTGTCGTGGAGTTCCACTCGTCACCGCCCGCGATGCTCTGCCGCGCGCAATTCTCGCGGGAATTGCGGCCACGGGCGCGACGGTGCTGCCCGCGGTGCCGGCGATTTTTCAAGCGCTGTCGGAAGTGGACGGCGAAGTGGCGCGGCTGCGGCTGTGCATTTCGGCGGGAGCTCCCTTGCGAACGGAAACGGGCTCGGCGTTTCGTGCGAGGTTTGGATTGAAGATTCACACGTTTTACGGCGCGTCGGAATGCGGAGGCATTGCTTACGATTTGGGCGAAGACGAGTCCGCTGTGGAAGGTTTCGTTGGCATGCCGCTTCGAGGTGTGAGCATTGATTCTGAGGCGGGTGAGGGAATTCTTGTGCGCAGTGATGCCGTGGGGATTGGCTATTTTCCTGGCGGTGCGGACGAATTGGGCTGCGGAGTCTTCAAGCCGGCGGACTTGCTCGAGAAGAGTGCGCGGGGCTGGCGAATCATTGGACGGCGCACCGATGTGATCAACGTCGGCGGCAAAAAGACGAGTCCCCAGGAAATCGAAAACGTGCTGCTGTCGCATCCGTCGGTGCGCGAGGCGGTGGCCTTCGGCGTCGGAGACGGCATGCGCACCGAGGCGGTTTGCGCGTGCGTGGTGGGCGAGGTGGACGATGCGGCATTGCGTGCCTGGTGCACGGGAAAGCTGGCGGCGTGGCAGATGCCGCGAACCATTATTTCGCTCGATGCCATTCCTGTGAACTCGCGCGGAAAGATCAGCCGTGCGGAACTGGCGCAGCGATTTGGCGGGGCTTGAGGTGCGTTATTCGACGGCGCAGGGCCAGCAGTATTCAAGACGATGCGTCACACGGCCGCGCAATGCTTCGCGTGCCACGTGCGGTATTCCTGCGGGGAAATCTCGGACGGCTTGATCTCGCTGCGGCCGCCCCAGAACACATTCGTGTAGCTCACCGGAATGCCAATGGCTTCGAGATGGCGGTCAATGGCCGCCTTGTGCTCGAGCAGTCGCTCACGGTCGGTGCCGTGGGCGACGGCCATGATGTTCACGTTGTTGAACTCGGGTCCGCCCTCGCGCCAGTAGCAATGAGTGAGGATGTCGTGGCGGCCGATTTCGGAGCCGGCCTCGATCTCGCGTCCCGCCGGAACCGCCCAATGGAAAAGTCCGTTGAAGCGCGTGACGCGCACGCCGCCCTGCGACGGCTTCACGTGCTCGAGAAAAGTCGAGAAGCGGCCGATGACCTTGCGGGTATTGAGCGATTCCGCGATTTCGTAGAAACGCTCGAGCGTCACGCCGGCGGCCTCGGCACGCGCCGTCCACGCGGGTTCGCAAATTTCATTCAGCGCGAACTCGCGCTTGAGCTCGACGAGGACGTCCCATTCCTCGGCCGTGAGCAGGACGGTCCCGACTTTCAGCATTTGTGCGGGAGATTCGGATTTGTCGCCGGGTTCGATGCTTTTGCGGCGCACGTGGCCGACGCCGAGCGCAAAGATGCCCTTCGCCGGCATCAGGCGGTAGCTCTCCGCGCCGGTAAGGCGGAGCAGCGCGTCGCAATGCCCGGCCAGCGATTCGCCTGCGGGCACTTTCACGGTCGTCCAGAGCTTGTAGGCGGCGCCGGAGATTTTTGCATCGGTCGAGCGAAGGACGACGTGACCGGAAAACGGATCCTCGCGGAACATGAAATCGAACGCCGCATCGAGCTTGTCGGCGGGCACTTTCCACGCGACGAGCGCGCCCTCGGCGAGGTTCGTGGCGACGAGCGTCTGACGCACGCGGCGGATCGTGCCGGCGGCGAGCATGGCCCGGATGCGCTCGATCACGAGCGGCAGTTCGACCCCGGAAAGGCGCGCGATTTCATGGAAGGGTTCGCGCACGAAGCCGCGGATTTTGTCCTCGGACACGGCGAGGATGCGGGCGTTCAACGGGTCGGTATGCTCGATTGGGGTCATGGAGAGGCGCGACTTTGCGCCCTTTGGCGCAGGCTTGCAAGAAGGGGGTGCAATTTGACAATGTCGCAGGTTCGCTATCTTAGTATTACGCAGGCGATCCACCTTCCCCGCAGTTTCCAACCTCGAATGCATCTCTCACACTTGAAATTTCGTATCCACATTCTGGCCGCCGTCATGGCCTTCGCTTCTGTATTCTCCGCGAGGGCCGAGAACACTTTTGTGCGCCTCGATACCTCGGTCGGAACAATGGATATCGAGCTCTACGACTCTGATAAACCAATCACGGTTCGGAACTTTCTCTCCTATGTAAACAGCGGCGCCTACGCGTCCAATTTCGTGCACCGGCTGGTGCCGGGATTCATCGTGCAAGGCGGGGGATTCGGCATCGCCGACGGATCGTTGTTCGGCGTTACGGCGGGCGCTTCGATCGTGAGCGAATACACGTCGAACGTGAAGTTTTCCAACACGAAGGGCTCGATCGCGATGGCCCAGGTCGGCACGGATCCGAACTCCGCCACGTGCCAGTGGTTCATCAATCTCGCGGACAACGACGGAACCAGTGGAAACAATCTCAACACGCTGAACGGCGGCTTCACGGTTTTCGGCAGGGTAATTCGCGGATCGGGCGTCCTCGATATTTTCAACTCCTTTCCGACTTCCGCCGGCACCGGCCCGCGTGTCTACAACAAGACGGCGCAGCTCGAGACCGCACTCGGAATGGCGGCCGGAAGTCTCGGCACGCTCTTCGACGAATTGCCGATGTTCAACGACACACTGCAGATCGGCGATTTTGTTTTTACCCAATACACCGTCCTTCCGCCGCCCACGCTCACCGTGAACGGAAAGCATGCGCTCAAGACCAAAAAAACCAAGGTGAGCCTGTCCGGCAAAGCCAATGGCAGCGTGGAGAACATCGAGTGGAAGGTGAACAACGGTCCTCTGCAAACCATGACTGCGAAAGCGGACTGGACCCTGCAGATTGCCGGCTTGAAGCGTGGGAAAAAGACCAAGGTGTATGTGCGCGGCACGTATAACGGCGGCCAGCGCGTGTCCGCATTCCAGATGGTGCAGATCACCCGCAGCAAGTAAGCGGGAGAAGGCGGTCGGGTTTGATCGCGATTTTGCGGTGCAGTCCGGCGGATGATCTGCTTGGATGCCGGCTTTCCGGGCAGTTAGCTCAGCGGTAGAGCGGCACGTTTACACCGTGTTGGTCGGGGGTTCGATCCCCTCACTGCCCACCATATAATTCCGGTGGAAAAACGAAACAGGCGGATTAAAGTGTCCGTCATGCGCAGGTTTTTCGCGACAGCACTCGCTTGTGGAATCGCTCTCTCGCGTCTCAATGCCGCTCCCACGACGGAAGAGCAGACGATCTACGACGACAGCGTCCAGGCGGTCGTGGATGCGATCAATACGTATCGCGTCGGCCTCGGCAAAACCCAGGTAACGGCTCTCAAGGAACTCTGCCAGGCGGCGAGGGAGAGCGCGGAATTCCAGACTCTCAATGTCGGCGTGAACAAAACGTCGTTTGTTCGCGCGGGCGACGCCGGCTACACCGGGTTGTTTTTGCCCGCCAATAGCGCGTTCACCGCCGCTGGTCACATGTCGCCGGTGGATCTCCTCGATTTCATAAAGACCAACGGCACGTTCGCGGCGGTGCTGGCGGACACGACTGCCGCGTCGGTGGGCGTGGGCATTGCCATGAAAGCGGACGGCGTGGATTCGGAAATCCGGCTGTTCATTGTTCTTGGAAAATTGAATGGGATGTCACTCGGCGGCACAGCGGGAATCGAAGTGGGGACCGGTCGCGGCCTGGTGGATCCGACGGATATCGCCGCCATCCTCGCCGGCGCCTACATCGGCGACTCGATCAACGGATTCGTTTACGATCCCGATGCGATTGTCTTCACCACGGCGGTGATCGAGAAATTCAACAACGCGCTTAAGAAGCTGTTCAAAAAACCGCCGGTCATCGCGGCTTCGGTCGGGAAGGCGGTGACGTTCAAGTTGCCGCCGGATGTCGTCAAGCTCATCGAAAAATTCAAACTCGCCGGCAAGCTGCCGCCCGGCGTGAAGTTCGACAAAAAGCACGGAAGCTTCCGCGGCGCGCCGACCAAGGGTGGCAGCTTCACGGTGCGCCTGGGCGGGAGCCTCAAGGCCGCCGTCAACGGCTCGAAGAAGCTCAAGCCGATCAAGATTCAGTTCAAGATCGGTGGCTAGGCGCTCTGTTACGAACAGGTGGGCTGTGGCCTTTCCGCGAGGGTAGGACATCCCGCGCCGCGGGGTGCCGTGGCTTCGGGAACCCGCGGCGCGAGTTCCCCTACCAAGGATGGGGAGGGATGGCTTGCAGCCGTCTCATTTCAAAGTGGGCAGTTTATCAAGCCCCGCTCTGGTCGCCCTGCGCCGTCACCCACGCCAGCGCTTCATCGCGGGAATTCAGCGTGCCCTCGAGCTGCAGCGTCTGCACGGCATCGAGCGTCTCCTTGAACCGCGGCCCCGGCTTCCAGCCAAGCCCGATCAGGTCGTTCCCGGTGATCAACGGCGGCGGAATCAATGGCTCGTTCGCAAATTCCTCCCGCTTCGCGAGCAGGAAATCGTAGTTGTCCAGCATCCCGTGGCTCGATCCGCAATCCACGCGATGCAACTCCATCTCGTCCTCGATCGTCTCGCGCGCAAGAAACCGCTTCACCTTCGCGACGCGCATGTCCTGCACGTCCTTGAACGCCATGTGATTTCTCACGATGGCCTCGGTCGCATCAATTTCCGCGTTCGTGAAACGCAGCCGAGTCATGATCGCGCGCGTCATCTCCGCGCTGTGGTATTCGTGGCCGTTGAAGCGGATGCGGCCGGTCTCGTCGCGCTGGAACGTTGGTGGTTTCCCGATGTCGTGAAACAGCACGCTGAGCACGAGCGGCAGCGACGCCTCCGGCTTCAACATTCCGAGCATGATGCGCGTGTGCACGAACACGTCGCCCTCCGGATGAAACTCGGGCGGCTGCTCGCAGCCCTTCAATGCCTCGACCTCGGGCAGCAGTTCACGCAGCAGACCGCTCGCGTCCAGCAAATCGAAACCTTGCACGCGGCTGGGATGGGTGAGGATTTTCACCAGCTCGTCGCGAGTGCGTTCGGCGCTCACGTCATGGATTCGCGGCGCGCCTTCGCGGATTGCGTCCCACGTCGTTGGCTCGATCTCGAAGCCAAGCCGCGCTGCGAATCGCACGCCGCGCAGCACGCGCAATTTGTCCTCGGCGAAGCGCTCGCGCGGATCGCCGATCGCCCGCACGATGCGCGCCTCGATGTCGGCGCGCCCGCCCACGAAATCAATCACGCGTTTTTCGATCGGATCGTAAAAAAGTCCGTTGATCGTGAAGTCGCGCCGATGTGCGTCGCCCTCCGCGTTGGAAAACGTCACCGACTCCGGGCGGCGCCCGTCGAGGTATTCGCCATCCGAGCGAAACGTCGCGACTTCGAACGCCGCGTCGTCCTCGAGCACGACGATCACGCCAAATTGCGCGCCCACCGCCACGGTGCGGCCGAACATCGCCTGCACCTCCTCCGGCCGCGCGCTCGTAGCGATGTCGAAATCGGCCGGCGGCGTGCCCAGCACGAGATCGCGCACGCAGCCACCCGCAAACAGGGCCTCGTGGCCCGCTGCACGCAGTTTCGCGACAATTCGTCCCGCCGTTTCCTCCATGGCCGCAGCATGCCTCGCGCTCCCGGCAGCGG
>JBOHXO010000596.1:0-4684 GCA_050737475.1 Chthoniobacterales bacterium | reverse complement strand
GCGCAGGGCCGCGTGGACCTTTGCGGAATATTCCCGCGTCAGGCGGAGGATTTCGTTTTTAAGTTCGTCGGTGTTCATTTCGATGCCCATGGAAGGCCGAGCTGCTGCGCATCCGTGTGGTAGCGGTTGATCTGGCGCTGCGTGAGCGCCTGAAAATCGGCGGCGTTTGCAAAAGTTTCCGCCTCGCGATACCAGGTCAAAGTTTGCGAAACAGTTTCCTCGAAGTCCCACACCGGCCGCCAGCCGAGCAAATGGAAGGCCTTGTCAGTGGCGAGATTCAACAACTTCGCCTCGTGCACGGCGCGAGGGTCGCTGCGGTCCTCCCACTCACCGGGCCAATGTCGCAGCACTTCGCGCACGAGGTCGGCGACCGTGCGATTCGAGGAAAGATCCGGGCCGAAATTGAATGCGCCTCCCAACCTCGCGAGACCGGGCCACTCGCCTTCATCACCCGTGCAAATCGACAGCGCAGCCGCAATCGCCAGATAGCCGCTCAACGGCTCGAGCACATGCTGCCATGGCCGGGTGGCGACCTTGTTACGCACAGGAATGGCCGTCGCCTGCCGCAGGCTGCGGATGCAGTCGGGCACGATGCGATCCGTCGCCCAGTCGCCGCCGCCGATCACGTTGCCCGCACGGGCCGAGGCCAGTCTCACTGTTGAATCCGGCGCGGAAAAATACGAACGACGATACGCGCCAATTGCGATTTCGGCCGCACCCTTGCTCGAGCTGTAGGGATCGTGGCCGCCGAGCGGATCCTCTTCGCGGTAGCCGTGGAGCCACTCGCGGTTTTCGTAGCACTTGTCCGTCGTCACCATCACGGCAACGACGGGATTCGTCGCGCGACGCGTGCGAAGCGCTTCCATCACATGCACCGAGCCCATCACATTGGTCGCATAGGTCTCGACCGGGACATCGTAGGACAGGCGCACGATTGCCTGGGCAGCGAGATGAAAAACGAATTCCGGCGCGGCCTCGGCGACAATTTTCTCCACGGTCTGCAGATCGCGAATGTCGCCGATACGATGATTCAGGCGCGTCTCGAGCCCGAGTTGCTGGAAGAGCGCAGGTGCGGTGGCGGGCGGCAGCGAGAGGCCCGTGACCTCGGCTCCCATGGCCAGCAGCCATTCGCACAGCCACGAGCCCTTGAAGCCCGTGTGGCCGGTCACGAGAACCCTCCGACCGCGAAAAATTTCAGGCAGGGACATTGTCTTGTTCAATTACCGAACGAATTCGGATGAAGTTTCAATCACCAGACTTTCCATGGCGCGCGATTTTCGGCCCACAGCTTGTTCAAAAGCATGAATTCCTGGAGCGTGTCCATCGGTTGCCAGAATCCGTCGTGCCGGAACGCGGACAACTGCCCGTCGGCGGTGAGATTTTTCATTGGCAATTGCTCGAGCATCATGCCGGGATCGTTGGGCAGATACTTGAACAACGCGCTGCTGCAAACCATGTAGCCGCCGTTGATATAGCCGCCCTCGGCCTGGGGTTTTTCGTTGAAACCGTGGACCTCGCTGCCGCCCGAATCAATGCCGAGTTCGCCAAAGCGGCCCGGCGGATGCACCGCGGTGACCGTGCAGATTTTTCCCGCCTTGCGGTGTTGTTCGATGCTGGCGGGGATGTTGATGTCGCCCACGCCGTCGCCATAGGTGAGCAGGAATTCTTCGTCGCCACCGAGATATCTTTCGATGAGGCGGATGCGGTAGGCGGTCATGGATTCCTCGCCGGTATCGGCCAGCGTGACGCTCCAGTCCTCCTCGTCGTGGCGGTTGTGAAAACGGATCGCCGCCTGCCGCCCGAGCAGCAGCGTGGTGTCGCACGTATTCCAAAGATAATTGCGGAAGTAGTCCTTGATCATCTCCCCCTTGTAGCCGAGGCAGAGGATGAATTCCTTGTGCCCGTGGTGGGCGTAGGTCTTCATGATGTGCCAGAGGATCGGGCGGTTGCCGATCGGAAGCATCGGCTTGGGACGATACTCGGTTTCTTCGCGCAGGCGCGTGCCTTTTCCGCCGCACAGGATGACGACTTTCATAGATGGTTGATGATGGTTGGTAATTTTGCCGGAGTGATGCGAGGGCGGACGCCGGCTTCATTCCGCGCGAAGGACAACCCGCGCGCCGCGGCTCGATCAAATGCCCGCGAGCTTCTCGCGCTGCGCGAGTTTCCAGTCCGCGTCGGCCATGATTTTCACCAGCTCCGCGAAACGCGTTCTCGGCTCCCAGCCAAACTTCGCCTTCGCCTTGGAATAATCGCCGATCAGCAAATCAACCTCGGTCGGGCGGAAGTAGCGCGGGTCAATTTTCAAGCGCACCTTGCCGGTGGATTTCTCGACGCCGACTTCGTCCACGCCTTCGCCGCGAAACTCGAGTTCCATGTCGAGATGCTTGAAGGTGAGATCAATGAATTCGCGCACGGTGTGTGTTTCGTTCGTCGAGCAGACGTAATCGTCCGGCGTGTCCTGCTGGAGAATGCTCCACATGGCCTCGGTGTATTCCGGCGCGAAGCCCCAGTCGCGCTGCGAATCAATGTTGCCCATCACGATCATCTCCTCGAGGCCTTCCTTGATGCGGCCGGCGGCACGGGTGACCTTGCGCGTCACGAACGTCTCGCCGCGGCGCGGGGACTCGTGGTTGAAGAGGATTCCGTTCGACGCATGGATGCCATACGCCTCGCGGTAGTTCACGATGATCCAGAAGCCGTAGAGCTTTGCCACGCCGTAGGGCGAGCGCGGGTAGAACGGCGTGGTCTCCTTCTGCGGCACCTCCTGCACCTTGCCGTAGAGCTCGCTCGTGGAGGCCTGGTAAAAACGCGTCCTGTCCTTGAGACCGACCTCCTTGATCGCATCGAGGAAGCGCAGCGTGCCCATCGCGTCCACCTCGCCGGTGTATTCCGGCACCTCGAAGGAAACCTTCACGTGGCTCTGCGCGCCGAGGTTGTAAATCTCATCCGGCCCGATGCGCTCGAGCAGGCGGTTGAGGTTGCTCGAGTCCGTCAGGTCGCCGTAGTGCAGCGAGAGACGCTCGTCGTGGTAGAGGTGGTCAATGCGCCCGGTGTTGAAGCTGCTGGAACGACGGATCATGCCGTGGACGCGATAGCCTTTCGCGAGCAATTGCTCGGTGAGATAGGAGCCATCCTGGCCGGTGATGCCGGTAATAAGTGCGGTTTTCATGAAATTAAAAAAAGGCCGGCGTTACGAATTCCCGTCGCTGCAAAAAGCCGTCCTCATGATCGTCTTGAACTGCTCGCGAACGCGGGCCTGATCGGAGGGATCGCCCACCAGATAAACCAGAACGACCAGCATCGGCGCATCGCGGCGACCGGACCATACCGCCCCCCATCGCAGGTCGGCACGGGACGTCTTGCGCACGATCGTCGGCGCTCCCGCAAAGCGCCGGAATACCGCGCTGTAGGCCGTCATCTGAATTCCAGGCCTCTGAACCTCCCATTCCGTCACCTCGGCTGTGACCCCGCAATAATCGTCAAAGCCAAGGTTGGTGCGCGTCCCGATCGTCCAGCCGGCGGACTGCAGGCAATTTCCGGGATTGTGCGAACTCTCCACTCCACCCGCTGAGGAACGATCGTCCCATCGGATGACCGTGACCGCTGATATTCTGCCGGCAACCACCCACGAAAGCGTTTTTGCATACGAGCAATTCAGGATTTCGCGCGGCGTCTCGCCCACATCCTCCTCGTGGATCGAATACGCATCGCGCTGCATGGCGAAGTTTTTCAATTTATCAATCACCTCCTGCCCGGTGGCCGGGATCGGATTGATTTTCAGCTTCGACTCATGCGCGTAATACCATGCCTGGCAGGCGATTTCCGCCAGGACGAACCAGACCACGATCGCAATGCCGACGACGAGCCACGTGCGGCGGCGGCGCGGAACAGATGGTGTCACGGTATTCGACATGGGGTGATCAAGCGTTTCGGAATGGCTGGCACGGCGCAATGCCAAATACGGTCAAAACTTCGCCGCGATGCGCAAAAGCACCGGCAGGATTTGGGACACAAACCGGTGCCAGCGACGCAGTTTTCGCAGCCTGTCCTCGGCAAAGCGTTTCTCCTCGGCGCCCTGCAGCTCCGGGATCGCCTCCTGGACACGCTCGAGGTAATCCACGCCGCGATCCAGGTGCGGCTCGATGGATTCGCGCAGGAATCCGAACGCCAGCTTGCGCAGCTCCGTCTCCGCCACGAAGAAATCCCGGCGGTCGCCCGCCATATACGACGTGCGCACCGCGCCGATATCGCGCAGCCACCTCAAGCCCTGGCTTGCGGAACCTTTGCTCATCGAGAGTTTCTCGATCACGTCGTCCATTGCGAGCGGCACCCGGCTGCTGTAGAGCAGGCCGAAAATTTCGCCCACCGATCGCGGGATGGACAGCACTTGCGCCGCATGCACGAAAAGATTGATGCATTCGCGCTGGAACGGCGCTAGGTCGCTTTTCAAAGGGGTGGAATCCTGAAGCTCCATAAAATTTAGCGCGTGTGGAATAGCGATGCGCGATTCACCGTCCGCGCGCCGCGATAAGCTGCCGCCCTTGGTGAAGATGAACTCCGCACCTTGCGAAAGACTCCGACTCCTGTCCGCATGGCGGGCATACCCTCCATAACTTCCTCAAAACGGTAGGACCAAATTCATCATGTTCAAGAAAAAATGAACATTTTATGCCACTTCGGC
>JBOHXO010000595.1:0-1613 GCA_050737475.1 Chthoniobacterales bacterium | reverse complement strand
GCTACGCCGAGACCGATCATTACGACTTCGCGTCGGCATTTCACATTCCGACGTATTTGTTTTTGTCGCTGGTGGTGGCGATGTTCCTCGGCCTGACGAACAGCGTGGATGACGTCACGCGCGACCGTCCGATTCTTTTGCGCGAGCGGAATTTGAACGTGCGTCTCGGCTACTACGTGACCGCGAAGGCACTGACGCTTGCGTTTTTCGCGGTGATCCAATGCATGCTCTACGCGTGGGTCGGCGACGCGCTGCTCGAGGTGCGCGGAATGTTCTGGATCGTCTTCGCCACGCTGTTCCTCACGGTGCTGAGCGGCATCGCGATCGGGCTGCTGGTTTCCTCGATGGTGAATGAAAGCAAGACGGCCGTGCTGTTCATTCCGGTGGTCCTCATTCCGCAAATCATCCTCAGCGGTGCGCTCATCAAATACGAGGAGATGAACCGCGATCTCGATTTTGCCTACGCCGCGCAGCAATGGTTCGCGAAGCATCCGGAGAGCGGCGAGAAACCGCGCAGCGACCTGCAGGTGCCGTTCATCTGCGAGCTGATGCCGATGCGCTGGTCCTACGAGGCGATGATTTATGCGCAGGCGAAATTGAACCCGCTCACGCGCCGGCAGGACGCCATCCAGGCGGAGATCACGGCATTGGCATCCAAGCCAGACGAGAGCATGGCCGACAAGCAGAGGCTGGAGGATTTGAAGGACTTGCTCGCGCTCGTGTCCGGGCTGCGCGGGAAATCCGCGGCCGAGATTGATCGCAGCCTTTCGCAGATTGACCGCGTGATTGACGGCGCGGCTTACGATCCGGATTTGATCGGCTCGCAAAAGGGCCGCATCACCGCCGAGCAGATCTACGTGAACCAGAAGGTCACCGATCTCGTGTCGAAAGCGGAGATGGAGCAATTCGACTACCGCAACGGAAAGGAGCATCTCAACGTCTTCTTCGGACCGGTGAAGGAGTATTTCGTTGGCAGTGTTTTTCACATCCGCTTGAACGTGCTCGTCTTCAACACCGGCGTGCTTCTTCTCACCACGTTTGGGTGTTTTTTCGCGTTGTATTTCATCCTGCGCCGGCAGATTCGCCTGCGGGGGCCGTAGGAATTTTGGATTTTGAATTGATGAATATTCCGCTCGAGGACGCTTTCAACGATGTGCTCGGCAAGGCTGCGCGCGGGCTTGGCAAATCGCCGTCGCAGCTCTCGCAGGAGACCGGCGTATCCGCGGAAAAAATCCGCGCGGTGATCGAGGGTGAATTCGATGCGGCGGTCGTGCATGCGCTGGCCGCGCCGCTGGGGCTGGCCGCGGAGCCGCTGGTCGCACTGGGAGAGGGGACGTATGCGCCCACGCCGGTCGGCATCGAGGGCCTGCGGCAGTTCAACACGCCGTTCGACGACATGACGGTGAATGCCTATCTCGTGTGGGACACCGTTTCGAAGGACGCCGCGATTTTTGACACGGGATCGGATGCCGGCGACATGCTCGCCGCCGCGTCGGCTCTGGGCGTGAGGATCGGACAGGTGTTCATCACACATTCGCACGGTGACCATGTTTTTGACCTCGACCGCGTATTGGAAAAAACCGGCGCTGCAGCATGGACACCGAGCCGTGAGG
>JBOHXO010000594.1:0-9559 GCA_050737475.1 Chthoniobacterales bacterium | reverse complement strand
GGCAATGTGTCGGGGCCGAGTTCTGCGCCCCATTTGGGAATGCAGCGCTCGATGCGGAGGTATTCGATTTCGTCCGCGGTGGCTGCAGTGCCGCCGGGCTGCGAGGAAATATCCACGCCGGGAGCGCCGAGGCGGGCGATATGGAGCCCTGTCATTCCACCGGCCGACGCGCCGAAGACGTGAAAAGACAGCGCGGATTCGAGCGGCGCGACCTGCACGTCGTCCGCGACAATGTATCGCTCGAGCCGCATGGCAAGCGACTCTGCAAGTGACGCGGTGCATTCGACGACGAGACGCTCCTCCTCGTTCCAAATCCAGACGACCGCATCGAGTTTGCCCTTCGCGGAGAGGATGCATGCCTGCATGGCCGTGCCGGGGGCGAGCTTGCGGAGATCGTTCGAGACCTGGCCGTTGAGGTAGCGGAGACGGTCGGCGCCGGTGACCGCAAAACGCGAGACGTCCCCGACGGGAAACCAGCCACCTTCCGTGCGCAGCCGCTCCAGGCTTGCGTCGGCGGGCGTGCTCACACCTTGCGCGCGGCGCCGAAGAGCGAGAGGAGCTTCGGCTTGGGTTTGGTGCCCTCGGCCTCGCGCATCGCGATGAGGGCGTTTGCCGCGAGCGGATCGCTGCCGGGAAATGTGTATTGCTTCGCGAGAGCGGAAAAATCCAGGTCGCCCCAGCCTTTTTGCAAACCCGCGGAGAGCGCGGATTCGGCAGCGGCGGTGGCAGGCATTTCGATGCCGGCGGATTTCCCGGCCTGGAGCGCAAGCTGGACGTCCTTGAACATGTGCTTGAGCATGAAGCGCGGGTCGAAGTCGCCGGCGATCATGGCGGGAAGCTTCATGTCCGCGACGCCGGAACGGACGGCATTTTGCGCATAAGCCTCGATGAACTTCGGGGCGGAAATTCCGTTCGCGCTCACGAGCGCCATGGCCTCGGCGAGCGCCTCGACGGCTGTGGCGGCGATGATGTTCGTCGCGAGTTTTACGAGGCTGGCGTGGCCGACTTCCGGACCGATCTCGACGATGGATTTCGCGGAGACCGACATAACGGGGCGTGCGCGATCCAGCCAGTCGGGCGCGCCGGCGACGTAGTAAATGATCTGCCCCGCCTCGGCGGCGTCGCGGCTGCCCGTGAAAGGCGCGTCGAGAAATCCCGCGCTGGAGCGGGCGGCGAGTTCCGCGGCTTCGCGGGCTTCGGCGGGCGAAACTGTGGAGTGTGCGACGAGCAGGTGACGCGCGGTGAGCACGGGCTCCATGGCGCGGATGCTCTCCAGCAGCGCGGGCCCGTCGGAGACGAAGAAGAGGATGATGTCGGCGGTTTCCGCGACCTCGGCGGCCGAGGAAAGGAAGTTGGGCTCGGACCGCGGGGAGCGATTCCATACCCATACGTCGTAACCGGCGCGGCGGAGATTCGCCGCCACGCGCGATCCGATGATGCCGAGGCCGACGACGCCGATCGCCTGCTTTTTGGCCGACATGCGGTGTTATTCCGCCTGCGCGGGCGCCGGTGCGGGCACTGCTTCACCAGCACCTGCGTCAACTCCGGTCGGAGGCGCTGCGGCTGCCGGAGGCAACGGAGGCAGGTTGTCGGTGACCTTCGCGCTCGTGCGCAATTTATCAATGACATCGTGCACGGCGGCCTGCTCTTTCTGGCCCTTGAGCGACATCGTGAGCTGCTCCTTGAGCTCGTCGTCAAGCGGGATCGAGCCGCCTGCAGGCAGCTTGCCGGTGAGCTTGATGATGTGGTAACCGAATTTGCTTTTCACGGGCTCGCTGATTTCGCCGACCTTCATGCTGTAGGCCTGCTTCTCGAACTCCGGCACCATCTGGCCCTTGGAGAAATAGTAGAGATCGCCGCCGCGGGGCTTGCCGCCGGGAGGCTTGTTGCCGGGGTCCTCGGAAAGCTCGTTGGCGAGTTTCGCAAAATCGGCGTCATCGGCCGTGGCCTTTTTGTAAGCGGCCTTGGCGGCGGCTTCCTTCGCTTTCAACTCGTCGCCGGTCAGGTCCTCGCCCTTGGCGTTTTGCGTGCTGATCAGGATGTGGCTGGCGCGCACCTGCTCGTCAGGCACTTTGAAACGCTCGCCGTTTTCCTTGTAGAACGCCTGGACATCGGCGGGTGTGACATCGGCCTTTCCGGCAATCTGCGACTGGATCCACTTGGTCTCCGCAAGGCTGTTCTTGAGCTGCTCGTGCAGCTTCGCGTCGTCGAGACCGGCCTGCTTCAACTGCTCGTTGAACGCCTTTTCGTCGGGAAAGTTTTTCTTGATGTCGGCAATCTTCGCGTCCACTTCCGCGTCGGTGATCTTGATGTCCGCGGACTTCGCCTTGAGCAGGCGCTCGATGATGATGTCGTTCAGGAACTGGTGGTAGCCCTGGAGTTTCTGGTCGTCGCTCAATTTCGAGGCGTCCATTCCGCTCATCTTCACGGCGTTGTCCAACGCCTTCTCCAGTTCGGCACGGGAAATTTTTTCGCCATTCACAACGGCGACCGTTTCCGGAAGCTCGATGGGCTTCGCCGCAGGCGCGGGAGGCGTGACCGTGGTTTCGCCGGAGGCCTTGTCTGCGGGAGCCGGAGCGGCTTCATCAGCGGCGTTGAGGGCGTTTGCGGCGCCGAGCAACGCAGTGCAGGAAAGGACGGTGGCGAGGCGTGAGGAGAATCGAGAGAGTTTCATGACAAATATGGGAAGGTTTCGTTTCGCAGGTGATGAGACCAATGGCGAGCGGAAATTGTTCAATTTCGCAAGTCCACCATTGCCAGAAACCGACGACGAATGCATATTCGCCCTCCCACTGCTCACGTGGCGGAATGGCAGACGCGTGCGTCTCAGAAGCGCATGGGGAAACTCGTGGAGGTTCAAGTCCTCTCGTGAGCACCAAATATTGATCAGGATTTTGTCCCGCAGCCGCGGGATGGATTTTGGATTTCTTGAGCGCCACCGACGCAACCCCTCACCGCCAGCAGGACCCGCAGTTCATCCGGCGCACCTTTGCAACGATCGCGCGGCGCTACGATCTCGCGAACCACGCACTGAGCCTCGGCGTTGATTTCCTGTGGCGCGCACGCGCTGCGCGCATCGTCAAAAACTGGGCTCCCCGGCGCGTGCTCGATCTCGCGACCGGCAGCGGCGACCTCGCGATCGCCCTCGGCCGCGCCTGCCCCGACGCGGAAATCACCGGCGCGGATTTCTGCCAGCCAATGATGCTCGAGGCGCAGAAGAAGGGCTTCCGCCGTCTCGTGAACGCGGACGGCACGCAACTGCCGTTTCGCGACGCGGTGTTCGACACGGTCACGGTAGCCTTCGGCCTGCGCAACATGGCCTCGTGGCCGCAGGCCATCGGCGAAGTGGCGCGTGTGCTGCGGCCCGGCGGCCACGTGCTCGTGCTGGATTTTTCGCTCCCATCGCTCGCCCCGCTGCGCGCCGGCTACCGGTTTTACCTGCATCGCATGCTGCCATCCGTCGCGGCGCTTGTGACCGGCGACCGTGGTTCCTACGAATACCTCGGCGAGTCCATCGAGCGCTTCCCGAGCGGCGTGGCGATGACCGCTCTCATCGAGGCAAATGGCTTCGAACTCGCGCAGGCCGAGCCGCTCACCGGCGGTATCGTTTCCATTTACACCGCGACACGACGCTGATTGCGGGGTTACAACATTTCCAATGAATCGTTTCGCGCTCCTCGCCGCCGGCCTGACAGCCCTCGCCCTCAGCGTTTTTTCCGCCCGCGCCTGGGACCCGCTCGGCCACATGCTCGTCGCGCAGATCGCCTACGACAACCTCACGCCCGCCGCAAAAACGAACGTGGACGCACTCGTCACGCGCTTCGATGCGAAGGACAAACCCGACGCCGATTACAATTTCGTCACCGCCGCCTGCTGGATGGACGACATCCGCTCGCGCCCCACGATGAAAGCTTATGCCGCGTGGCATTACGTGAACCTGCCATTCACGGCCGACGGCATGCCCATTCCCAACGCAAGCGCGGGCCCAAATGTGATCAATGGCATCGAGAAGGCGGAAGGCATTATCAGCGGCGCGCAGACCGATCCCGCCATTGACAAGGACATGGCGACGATGATCCTCCTGCACCTCGTCGGCGACATTCACCAACCCCTCCACACGACCAGCAAGCCCGACGACATGGGCGGCAACAAGGTGAGCGTCGGCAATCTCAAGGACCCGCTCGCGGACCTCATTTTCAGCAAGGGCGGCAACCTCCACTTTTTCTGGGACAGCGCGTATCGCAGAATTTACAAGGAAGGCTTCGCGACCGTTAAATTCGAGGCCCCCGTTTACGACCGGCTCAAGCCCGTCACTGGTCACAACGAAGCACTCGCGCTCGTGCGCACGAATGCCGATGAAATCGAGAAAGACTATCCCGCGTCCGTCGTCACCGAGCAGGGCGACGCCGTCTCGTGGGCGAAGGAAAGCCACGCCCTCGGCTTCGCGACCGGCTACGGCAAACTCCCCGCGGCCAGCCCCGGCAAGCCCATCAAACTCACGCAAGCCTACGTGACCGAGGCGCAGGGTATTGCGGAAAAACGCATCGCCCTCGCCGGTTATCGTCTCGCCGCGCTGATCAACAAATTCTATGGCGAACCCGCACCAGCTTCGACGCCAGCGGCTAAATAAGCGCGTCTAGTCCGCAATGCCCTTGATCTGCTCGAGGCCGAGCACCGTGACGGAGAACGCTTCCTCGACCACGGAAATCGCGAGCGAATTCAGCACGGCCTGATCGCGCCGGCGAATCTCGATGCAACGACCGTCCGCCGTCTCGAGCGCAAATGGGACAAACGGCTCACGCGCAAGCAAAGCCGTCAATTGGTCGTGCATCGCACTCACGCGTAAACATCCACGCCGCGCTCACGCCCCTGCCAGCGGCGGACCTCCAGCACATGCGCGGGACGCGTGCGCGGGTCGAGCGCGACAAAATTCCGCGACCCATGCCAGATGAATGTCTCGCCCGTGATCAAGTCGCACACCTCGTAGATGTCGCTCGTGTTCCAGCCGAAATCGTCGACCGGCGCGTCGAGCCACGCGGATTGGAAATTATGCGGATCGAGATTCACCGCGACGAGCACGATGCTGTCCTTCGCGGCGGTCATCTTGCTGTAGAATAAAACCTGGTCGTTGCTCGACGGGTGGAAGCGCAGATTGCGGTTTTCCTGCAACGCGCGGTGTTCGCGGCGGGCGCGATTCAGCGCGGTGATGACATCCTTGATGTTGCCCGGCGCGTTCCAGTCGCGGCCCTTGAACTGGTATTTCTCGCTGTCGAGATACTCCTCCTTGCCCGGGCCGGTCGGCGTATTTTCGCAAAGCTCGAAGCCGCTGTAGATGCCGTAGACCGGCACGAGCGTCGCCGCGAGCACCGCGCGCTGGATGAATGCGGGACGGCCGCCGGTCTGCAAATGAAGCGGCAGGATGTCAGGCGTGTTCGTAAAAAAATTCGCGCGAAAATAATCCGCCATTTCGCCCTGCGTGAGCTCCTCGAGATATTCGATGAGCTCCGCCTTCGCGGTGCGCCACGTGAAATACGTGTAGCTCTGCGTGAAGCCGGCCTTCGCGAGCACGCGCATCATCTTCGGCTTCGTGAACGCCTCGCTGAGGAAGATCACATCGGGAAATTTTGCCTGCACCTCCGCGATCGCCCATTCCCAAAACGCCACCGGTTTCGTGTGCGGATTGTCCACGCGAAAAATACGCACCTTGTGCTCCGCCCAGAAAAGCAGCACGTCGCGCAGCTCGGCCCAGAGCGCCTTCCAGTCCGCGCAATGGTAGTTCAGCGGATAGACGTCCTCGTATTTTTTTGGCGGATTCTCGGCGTATTTGATCGTGCCGTCCGGGCGCTTGAAGAACCAGTCGGGATGGTCGTGCACGTAGGGATGATCGGGCGAGCAGTTCACCGCGAAGTCGAGCGCGACCTCCATGCCGCGCTTGTGCACCTCGCCGACGAGCCAGTCGAAATCCGCGAGCGTCCCAAGCTCCGGGGCGACGTCCTTGTGCCCGCCGCCATTCACGCCGTGCTTGATATTTCCAATCGCGTAGGGCACGCCCGGCTCGCCGGGTTGGCTCGTTTTCGAGTTGTTGCGGCCCTTGCGGTTCGTCTCGCCGATCGGATGAATCGGCGGAAAATAAATCACGTCGAATCCCATCGCCTTCGCGTCGTCAATGCGGCCGAGACACTCACGGAATGTCGAGCCGCTGTCCGCCTTGCCCTCCGCGGAACGCGGAAAAAATTCATACCACGCCGCAAACGCCGCCGCACGCCGGTCCACCCAGATTCCCAGCGCGGGCGCATACGTCGTGGAAAGCGAACGGTCGCCGTAAAAGCGCATCAATCCCTCGAGGCTCGCGTCGAGCGCGATTTCCTTGAGCCGTGCGGGCTCGGCACTTTCGAGCGAAGCCGCAAAGGCCTCGAACGTGACGGCATCGGGCTTCGATGCGGTTTTCTTCGCGTCGCGTAAAATTCGCGCACCCTCGAGGCATTCGCTCGAAAGCTCCGTCAGTCCGCCGTCCACCTTTTTACAAATCTCGTCGCGCCACGAGAGGAACACATCGCCCCACGCCTCGATGGTGTATTCGTAGCGTCCCGTGCCGCTCACGGTGAGCGTGCCCGTCCAGCGGTCATTGAACGGCTGCGGTGTCATCGGCGTCTCGTGCCAGGATGCATCCCCGGCCTTCCGCCATTTCAAAACCGCGGAAACAATATCGTGACCGTCCTTGAAAATATCGGCCTCGACGACCACATCCTCGCCTTCCGCGCGCTTGATGGGATAGCGCCCGCCTTCGATCTGAGGCGTAATCGCTTCGATGATTACGGTTGCGGTTCCGGGATTCATGCGGGGAGTTTTTCGAGCAGCGCGGCGACGGCTTCGAGACCCTTCACATGCGCGACCACCGAGGCCAGGCTTTGGCGGGCGGCGGGGATGTGGGCGAGAAATTCCGGCTTGTCGCGTTTCACTCCAAGAAATCCATAGGCCCCCAACGCCTGCATGAGCCGCTGGGCAGCGCACATGTAAAATACGTCGTCGAACGCCGCGGCGGCCGGTTTTTTGAGCAGCGTTTTGTAAAAGGAAAGAAGCTCGGCGCGTTCGGCATCCGTGAGCGCGACATAGGGATCGTAGAGTAATGACGCGAGGTCGTATTGCGCGAGCCCCGGCCGCATGCCCTGGAAATCAATCAGCCACGCCTCACCGCCGTGGATGATCACGTTCTGCGATTGAAAATCGCGATGCACCAGCACGCGCGGTTCGGCCGCCAGCCGCTTCGCAAGGCCGCGCACGGACGGCGTGTCCATCACGCTGGCAGCCTCGGCGGCAGGCACCGCAAAAAATCCGCCAAGGCAGTGCTCGAGAAAATAATGCTGCTCCCAAAGATAGAGCTGCTCGTTGAACTCGATCTCAAATTTCGGACTCGCGCCGTCCCATTGCTCCGTCGCGCTCGAGTGCAGCAAATACGCCTGTCGCAGCGCACGCTCATACAACGGCCGCCGCACGCTCCAGGGCTCGTTGCGAAAACTCCACAGGTCCCTGCCGCCAAGATCCTGCATCCAGATGAGCCCCTCGTCGTGGTCGTGCAAAAAAATGTGCGGCACGTTCACGTCGGATTTGTCGAGGTAGTCCGCGATGTCGGCGTAGTGCCGGTTCTCCTCCTTGTCCGGATGATATTTCACCGCGATCATCGTCGGGCCCGACGGCGCCTGGATGCGATAGAACTTGCGACCCGAGCCGCCCTTGTCGAGCAGCATGACATCGAAATCCTCCGATGCGAGATCGGGAAAACGCGCACGCGTGTATTCGATGACGGTATCTGGAAACATCTAAAAATCCTTGTCGGTGTGCATCCCGGAGGCGACGCAATGGTCGCGCACGATACAGCCGCTCAACCGCGAGCCGGAAGCGATTTCTGCGTCGTCCCAGATGACGGTGTTTTGCAGCATGACGTCGGCGCCAATGCGCGAATTTTTCCCGACGGCTGCACCGGGCCAGGCCGCGTCGCTCATGTAATCCGGCCGCCAGCCGCGCTCCTCGATGAAACGGTGCACGGCGAGATATTCCTCGCGGGAGCCGACGTTGAACCACTCGCGCTCGTTGAGCAACACGCCACCAATGCGCACGCCCCCGGCCAGCCAGTCGGAAAGCACCGGCACGAATGCTATTTTTTCCACAACGGGAATGCGTTCGTAGATTCCCGCGTTCCACACCGAGACATTTGCGAAGTCATGTTTCGTTCCCGGCGCGGAATAACGTCCGCGAAAATCCGTGACGCGATCGCCGTCCAGCGTGACACCGGAGGCAAGCCCCGTGTCGCGCAACGCCATCGTCACCTCGTTGCCATCGCGAAAATGCGCGTCCACAAGCGCGCCAATATCAATGTCCGTCAAAATGTCGCCGCTATGGACGATGAACGGCTCGTGACCGATCCACGCCTCGGCATTCTTGATGCCGCCGCCGGTCTCGAGCAGCACCTGCTCGAAGACAAGTTTCACGGGGCAGCCGCGATATTCTCCACACGCAAACATCGCGTCGAATTGCTCCGCGAGGTGGTGGGTATTTATGACGAACCGCTCCACGCCCGCCGCGATCAAATGATCCATGGCAAACGTAATGAGCGGCTTGTTGAAAATCGGAATGAGCGGCTTGGGACGCGAATCCGTGAGCGGGCGCAGCCGCTTCCCGAGCCCGGCACCGAGCACGAATGCGGTTTTGACGCAACTCAATGATGCCCCTCCCCCGCAAGCCGCAGGATCGCATCCGCGGCGCACGCGGCGCCGAAACCGTTGTCAATGTTCACGACCGTCACCTTGCTCCCGCAGCTCGTGAGCATGCCGAGCAGCGCGGCCAGCCCGCCAAAACTCGCGCCGTAGCCGATGCTCGTCGGCACCGCGATCACGGGACGATCCACGAGTCCCGACACCACGCTCGGCAGCGCGCCTTCCATGCCCGCCACCACGATGAGCACCGCGCACGCGCGCACGGTGTCGAGCCGCTCCATGAGCCGGTGCACGCCCGCCACACCCACATCGTAAATCCGCTCCACGCGCTGGCCGAACGCCGCGAGCGTCACCGCCGCCTCCTCCGCCACCGCAAGGTCCGACGTGCCCGCGGATAGAATTCCGACGACAAAACTCCCGGTCGCCGGCTCCGCGTGCCCGCACGAAATGCAGCGCGCCCGTTCGTGATATACCGCAGCGGGAAGTTGCTGCGCAACCGCGTCGAATTGCTCCCGGCTCGCGCGCGTGCCGAGCACGTAGCCCGAAGCCGCGGCGATGCGACTCGCGATCCCGGCCACTTCCGCGGCGGTTTTTCCTTCGCAAAAAATTACCTCCGGCCGCCCGCAGCGTGCGCCGCGCGCGTGATCCACCTTCGCAAACCCCAGATCTTCGAATCCGTCCGCCATCAGTCGCGGAACAGCATGCGCAGCGGAATCATGTCGCTCTCGATGAACCCGCGCTGCAGGTAAAAACGCTTCGACGATTCGTTGCCGCGGTCGGTGAGCAGCGTAATACGAAGGAAATTTTTCTCCTTCGCGAATTTGATCGCATGTTCGAGAAGCTTCGAA
>JBOHXO010000593.1:0-6507 GCA_050737475.1 Chthoniobacterales bacterium | reverse complement strand
GTGTCTGTTGTTTGGCGGCGCCATCCGGCAGGCTCTCCATCCATTTCATCGCGGCGTCGCGATCCCGCTGGCTCCATTGCTGGGCGACCAGGCGCATGGCGGCGGTTCGAAAACTCCCCGGCGGCAGGTTGAGCGCGCGCTCAGCGGCATGCTCCGGATCCTGCCGGACCATCGCCGGAAAGACCGAATAGGCGTAGGCAAATCCATCGGAAGTGCGTTCCTGCTTGAGAGCAATATCGAGGGCGCGGTCGGGATCGGACTCGGCCAGCGCAGCAATGATGCTGTTTGCGGCGGAGCGCTTGAGCTGGCCGGACGGCATCGCATCCGCCCACGCCTTTGCGGCATCGAAATCCTGTGTGGCCCAGCCGCGGAGCGAGTTGATGATTGCCTGGTCGCGCTGGGCGCCCTTTTTCAAATTTTCGGCGTAGGCCAGCGCGGCCTTCGGATCAACGCGGCCCCATGTGTCGAAGAGCGCGGCCGTGGCGAAGTATTCCTGGCCGATTCCGGAGTTGTCCTTCAACGTTTGCTCGACAATTTCCTTCGCATTCGCGGCGTTGATCTGCTGCGAGAGCCACCACAAACGGCCCATGCGGCGGCCGGCCGAAGAATCAGCGAGGGCGTCCTTGAATTGCGCGACGATTTCCTTCACGGAGGTGGGAGCGGCGCCCATGCCTGCGAGCGGCGCGCGGTCCGAACCGGCTCCGAATGAGCCTCTGGAGCCGGAGCTTCCCGCGCCGGCGGTGGATTTTCCTGCCGCGGACTCGTGACGAACCGCGGGCGAAACAACGAATCCCAGTGCGAATGCGACAAGCGCCGTGCCGGCGAGAGGAAGGAGGAGCTTGCTGTTCATTGGGGTGCCGCCACCGCGATAGCGTTTTCGATTTCGCGAATCAATGCCTCCCGGTCACCGCACGGCACAATCGCGACGCGCGCACCGGCCGGCCAGTCGTGAAGTCCGCACGCATCGGTGGCAATCACGGGCACGCCGGCCGCGATGGCCTCGAACAAACGTCGCGGCCTGTGCTCGATCCATGCGGGCAGCACGACCACGCTGGCGCCGTCCAGCCAATGCGGTGCGGCGGGCGAGAGAGTCACGCCGTGCCAGAAATTTTCGTCCTTCTCGAGTTGCCGCGCGCCGACGATTCGCAGGGGAAGGCCCACGGCCCGCATCGCGTCGCGCAGTTCGATGGCGCCTTTGCGCGCGAGGCCGCTCGCGGGGAAGACCACCAGCGGCGCATCCGCGGCCTGCATGCTGCGCGCATGCGGAAGTTTCCACGGGAGCAACATTGTTTTTTCGGGCCAGATTTCCGCAAGCCGTGCGTGGCACGTAACGAGCGATTCCGCCTGCTCGAGCGCGGTCCACTCCGCGTCGGCGAGCGCAGGGTCGGCGCGAAAATCGGCGAGGGTGGGACTTTGCGGATGGCGCGAGGCGGCTTCGTCGAGACGTTGCTGGAGCAGGCGGATCGGCCAGCGGAAGAGGAACACGGTGACGGCGCGACCGCCGGTCCAGCCCGAGGCGTGCAGGTGCGGAAGGAGATTTTGTGCGACGATGGCGCGCGAGCAGCGCCACGGCGCGCGGGTGGCAAACGCGGCGGCGAGTTTTTGGTCGTGGGCGAGCAAGGCGCGCTGGCGGGCGGCGCCCTGCGCGGAAAGTCGGCGGGATTGCCCGGCGCGGACGAGCGAGGCGAGGGGAACATCGCGCACGGAGCGCCAGCCGCGGTCGTTCCACGCATAGCTGGCGCGATGCCAGCGCGAATGGCGCATGGGCACGAGGAGGTGCGCTGTGTCGCGGAGACCGGCCAGCCATTCGTCGAACTCCGGCTGGAATTCGTCCACGAGCACCGCGGTTTCCTCGGCGCCGTCCGCGCCGGGCCCCACGTGGCGCAGGCAGGAATCAATGCCGCAGGTCGCGCAGTTTTCCATGGTGGATGCGTTTGACGGAATCGCGGGCGTGGCACCGTTTTTCTCCGAGTGAGGCGCGGCGGCGTGAAACGAAACGTGCAGCCGTTCGTTGTCGAGGCGGGCGTGGATGCGAAATGGAAACGGCGCGCGGAAACGCAGGTCCACGTAGTTCCAGAAAATCGTCGCGTCGCGATTGATCTCCGCGAGCGAGCCAGCGATCACCTGCGTGTGGCGATGCCGCTCGACGATTTCCACGCCGGACTTGAGCGCGCAGTCGTAGAGCGCATTCGAGAGCTGGCAGAGTCCGCCGCCGACATTGGCAATGAGGCAGCCTTCGCGCAGTTCGCGCCCCACGACAAAGCCACGGGTGCGCCACGGCGGTCCGACCTGACGCCAGAAACTGAACGTCGCGCCGGCGGGCACGACCACGCCGTCAATCCCGCGCAACGCGGCGCGCAAATTCTCCACCTTGCCGATCTGCCACAAACGCTCGGTCGGCGATGCGCCCTCGGCATAGAGCGATGAAACGGAACGTGCGAGGGTGGCGGAAAAATTCCCGGCGGAATCGCGGCGCAAGCGCGGCGATCTTTTGAAAAATTCCGTTGCGAGGCGCGCGAGCCGGAAGCACCACGCGCGGAACCAGAACCAAAACGCCTGCGAGTGCGTGTGTGCGCGCTCGTCATGTTTGCCCCCCGGCTCGCTCATACGCTGGCGCAGCTTGTCCTGAAAACCGCCCGCATGCAATACAGCGCCCTAGCGAACGGGTGTCGGCTCCGTGGACTTTTGCGCGGCGAGGCCGATGACGAGGGCTTTCATTGCGGAGAGGAAGTAATCCTAGTCCTTCCGCGAAAGGAGCTCCTGCTTGACGTTCGCGTCGAGGTCCGACTGCCTGATCCACTCGCGCGCGCTGGAGGAATCGTAGTTCATCCACTCGTAGGCGATCTGGCGATACTGGCTCTGGCGCTTTTGCGGATCGTTGATCGTGCCGACCCATTCGACGGCGAGCTTCGGATTGTTGCGCGTGAGCGCGTCCGAGAAACGGCCGATGATATCGTCGCGCGAGGCGTTGTTGGGCTGGTGCGAGAACCATTCGAGCGCGCGCGCGGAATCCTGCTCGACCCAATTTTGCATAACGTTGCTGATCGCGTTCGTGCGGGTCTGTCCGTCGGGAAAGCGCTGCGCCCATGCGGCGGCGGCGGCGGGGTCGGAGTTCGACCAGTTGCTGGCGACGTTTTCCACGGCATTGCGCTGGCCGTCGCCATCCGGCTGACTGGCCACCCATGCGGCGGCGGCCACGGGATCGCTCTGCGCCCAGCTTCCGGCGATGCTGCCCACCGCGCGATCCCTGCCCGGGCCGGCGGCAAGGCCCGAGACCCAATGCGCCGCGGAGGAGGGATCGGTGCGCCCCCAACTGCTCGCGACGTAGCTGAATGCCTCGTCACGCCCGTTGCCGGCGGGAAGCTTGCCGGCCCATGCGGCGGCGGCGGCGGGATCGGCCTCGGCCCAACCGCTGGCGATGTTGCTGATCGCGCCGTTGCGAGCGTTGCCCTCGGGAAGTTTTGCGGCCCATGCGGCGGCGGCGGCGGGATCTGTGCGGCCCCAATTGCTGGCGATGTTGCGGATCGCATCGTTGCGGGCCTGGCTGGTGGGCAGCTTGAGCGCCCATTGCGCCGCGGACGAGGGGTCCGCTTCCGCCCAGGCGTAGGCGGTATTGTTGATCGCATTGTGCTGCATCGTGCCCGGCGGCATCTCGAGCGCGAGCGCGGCGGCGCCGGCGGGATCCTCCTGCGCCATGCCGCTGATGAGGCCTTCGAAAACGACGCGGCGGACGGACGCATCGGTCTGCTCCTGCGCCCATTTCCTCGCTGAGTCGGAATCCTGGCGGCCCCAGCGGCTGGCGATCTCGCGCAGCATCTGGTCCTGTCCTTCGTGGGAGCTGACGAGGTCCACGAGCGTGATGGCGTTTTCGGGATTATCCTCGGCCGCGCTGTAGGTGAGGTTGCGCACGATCTCGTCGCGATCGCGACCTGCGGGCTGGCCGGAAATCCATTTGAACGATTCGTCGAAATCCTGACGCGACCAGATGGAGACGATGCTCATGAGCGCGCTGCGGCGGTCCCGCTGGTCGTGGAGGGATTGCGCCCATTCGAGAGCGGATTCGCGGTCCTGCTGCGCCCAGCCATTGGCGACGACCTGGATGGCGTTGGTGCGAAAATTTCCCGGCGGCAACTCCTCCGCGCGCTCGGACGCCTGCTTGGGATCAATGCGCGAGTAGCGATTGAAGATGGCGTAGCCCGCGTCGAAGCGGTTGCCCTTGATCATGCCGGACTGGCGCGCGACCTGCAGGGCCCGCTCGGGATCGTTCTCCGCGAGCGAGTTGATAAGGCTCTGCCGCGCCTGGCGCTTTGTGGCGGTGTCGGGCATGGCCTCCACCCATTTGCTCGCGCCCTCGTAGTCGTTCAACGCCCAGCCGGCGAGGACGTTGATCAGCGCCTGCTTGCGGTAGTTGGCGGGAAGTTTTTGCACGTAGTCGATCGCGGCCTTCGGGTCCTCCTTCGCCCATGCGTTCAAGACGCGGCCGACGGCGTATTGCTTTTCCATGTTGCCGCCGGCGCGCATGGCCTCGGCGATTTCGCGTGCGTTGCTGGAGTTCACGCCCTGGAGCAACTGCCAGATGCGGCCTTCGCGGTTCGTGTAATCGGTGGACTGCAACGCGGCGCTGATACCCTCGGCGATGTCCGCGGCGGATGCGTTCGGGTCGAGGCCGTTTGCGAGCGCGGCGCCGGATTTTTTTTTCGATGAACCAAAGAACGAGGACATGCCGCCCGAGGAACCGCCGGACGAGCCTGCGCCGCCACGCGAGGAAGTGAATGCGGGCGTGACGAAGGTGGCGAATCCGTAGCCGAGCACGAATGCGGCAAGAAGGGCGATGGTGGCGAGCAGGGCGGCGTGGGGAAGCTTCATTGCTGCGTGTCATTGAGTCGGGCGGACGGCGCCGCAAATCAAGCCGGATTTACGAATCACAGGCACGCCGGAGTCGGCTAAACCGTTCTCCGGGTCGAGCAACCTGTGTTGCATGCGGACGGGCCGGTGCATCAATGCCAGAATCCAGGCGTGTCCACGAGTCGCCGCTTTTCGCTCTCGGGCAATGTGGAATCGGCGATCCATTTGCGTGCCGCCGTGGAGTCCTTTTGCAGCCATTGGTAGATGATCGTTATCAATGCGCGGGACCGGTCTTTCGACTGGAGTTTGTCCGCCCATGCGGCGGCGGCAGCGGGATTCTTCGAGCTTCGCGCAAAGGCGACATCATCGAGCGCGCAGTCCCTTTGCGTGCGGTCGGCGAGGCTCAGCGCAAAACGGGTGGCGGTTTCCGTGTCGTCGCTGGCGAGTCCGGAGATCAAGCCGCGATAGGCTGCGGTGCGGATTGCGGGATCGGTCTGCGCCGCCGCCCACTCCATTGCAGCGTCCCGATCCTGCTTCACCCATCCGCGAGTGACCGACTGCAGAGCGTTCTCCTGAACATTTTTCGAGCCGATCAGCTCCACCATGTCGAGCAGCGCTGAGGGATCAATGTCGGAGGCGACGAAGTCTATGTTTCTCTTCAGGACCTCATCCCGTTCCGTGCCGGCGGGCATCGTTGAGAGCCACTCCAGGGCTGCGGGGGCATCCTGTCGGGACCAATCGTCGAGCACGCCGGCGAAAGCAGCGACGCGTGTGTTTTCAAAACCCTCTTCCGGATTCCGCGTCACGGGCAGCGTGGCAATCCACGCGAGCGCGGCGGCGCGATCTTTCCTGGCCCAGATGTCCGCCACGACCGGAATGGTTTCTCCGCGCAGCATGGCGATGGGCAGGTCCACGACACGCTCGGCGGCGAGCGCCGGATCCCTTCGCGCGAGGTCTTCGAAGACGGTTCCGACGATCCCGTTGACGACCTCGAAATCCATGTCCGGATCCATGCAAACTTCCAATGCGCGCTGCGGATTCGTCCCGGGGAGCTCGCCCACCATGTTCCGCAGGGCGTTGATTTTTGCGTAGCCTTGCAGGTTTGCGTTTGCCCAGCGCGCGGCCGCGTCGTAGTCGGTGTCGGCCCAGCCGGTCAAGGCGCCGCCGATCGCGGTTCGCGGTTTGTCCGCGGGGAGATTCCGAGCGTATTCCACGGCGGATTTGGGATCGAGCCGCGCCCAGGCCAGCAGGACGATGAACAGACATCGGGGCGCGCGTTCGCCGCCGCCAATTCGGATTGTCTCAGCGATGCGCGGCGCATTGGCCAGCGTGATGCCTTGAACGAGCCACTCCCATCGTTGCAGGCGTTCGGGATAGTTGCGGATGTCGTCGGCGGCGGCGATTTCCACGGCGAGTTCGTCATCGGAGAGCTGCGGAGGCTGGGCGAGCGGGGCTCGGGAGGGAGAGGACTGAAATGGGGATGTCCCGGAAACATGCCGTTGTTCCGGCGCGGAGGGATGGCGAAGCTCAGTCCTGACGCTGACGCAAATTATGGCGATGGCGACGGCCGCGGCGGCAAGTAACAGCAGAGGACGCCACGATTTCATCCGGGCTGGATTCAGCGGGCGGACGGCGGCGCAAATCAAGCCGGATTTATTGAGG
>JBOHXO010000592.1:0-13139 GCA_050737475.1 Chthoniobacterales bacterium | reverse complement strand
GCCATGAACTTGGACAGGGTTTTAGCGGCGAATGGGGCTTCGTGCCACGAAAACCAGCCGGGGCCGGAAGTCGGCGGGTTCATCGAACCCGTCCTACCAATCGGGTGGTAGGGACGGCTCGATGAGCCGTCCGTGGATTTCTTTCTACGCGGCGGTCGGTGCGACGACGGCTTTGCGGCGGGCGGGGAGGGCGGCGAGGATTTTTTCCACGGCGGCCTTTGCGGTGATGCCGTGCTTCTCGCGCAAAACGGGAACGCTGCCGTGCTCGACGAATTCGTCGGGCCAGCCGATGCGCACGACGGGTGTCGTGATGCGCTGGTCGGCGAGATGTTCCATCACCGCGCAACCGAAGCCGTTGTGCAGGACATGGTCCTCCAGCGTGCAAATGACTTCGCAGCCGCGTGCAAAAAATTCGAGCGTCGCGGTGTCGAGCGGCTTGATCCAGCGCGGGTTGATGACGGCGGCGTCAATGCCCTGTGCCTTGAGCAGATTCGCGGCTTCCTCCGCGACGGCGCACATATTGCCGAGGCCGAAGAGCGCGACCTGCTTGCCGTGGCGGATGACTTCCGACTTGCCGATCTCGAGCAGCTTTGGCTGGGCCTTTGGCTTTACGCCGGTGCCGGCGCCGCGCGGGTAGCGGATGGCGATGGGGCCCTTGTAGTGCGCCATCGTGAAAAGCATGTCGGCAAATTCGTCCTCGTCCTTCGGCTGCATGTGCACAATGCCGGGCACGGGGCGCAGGTAGCCGATGTCGAACAGGCCGTGGTGCGTCGGGCCGTCGTCGCCGGAGAGGCCGGCGCGGTCCATGCAGAGCGCGACATCGAGATTTTGCAGCGCGATGTCGTGAATGATCATGTCGTAGGCGCGCTGCATGAACGTAGAATAGATCGTGAGGAACGGCTTCATCCCCTGCGCGGCGAGGCCGCAGGCGAAGAGCGCGGCGTGTTCCTCGGCGATTCCGACGTCGAAGAATCGCTTCGGGTGGCGCTTGGCGAAGCTGAAGAGGCCGGTGCCGGTGGGCATGGCGGCGGTGATGGTGCAGATGCGGTTGTCGCGGTCCGCGAGGTCGGCGAGCGTGCGGCCGAGCAATTCGGAATACGTCGGCGTGGTGGCTGCGGTGGTCTCGCCGGTGTCTGGCTCGAATTTTCCGAGGCCGTGGAATTTGTCCGGCTTCTCGAGCGCGGGCGCGTAGCCTTTTCCTTTTTTCGTGAGGATGTGGAGGATGACCGGCTCGGTCTGCGTCTTGAGAAACTCGAATGTCTTCGTGAGCAGGCTGACGTCGTGGCCGTCAATCGGGCCGTAGTAGCGCAGGCCGAGGTCCTCGAAGATGACGGACGGTGCGATGAGATTTTTCATGCCGGCCTCGAACTTGCCGGCGAGCTTGCGCGCGGTCTTTCCGGCGAGGCGCTCGACGAATTGCGCGGCCTTTTCGTGGAGGTGCGCGTAGGCGGGATTCGCGACGATGCGGTTGAGATATTCCGCGATGGCGCCGACATTTTTTGCGATGGACCACTCGTTGTCGTTGAGCACGACGATGAGGCGGTCGGTGGAATTCGCGACGTTGTTGAGCGCCTCGAAACTCACGCCGCAGGTGAACGCGGCGTCGCCGGCGATGCAGACGACATGTTCCTTCCCCTTGCGCAGGTCGCGGCCGACGGCCATGCCGAGCGCGGCGGAGAGCGCGGTGCCCGCGTGGCCGGCGCCGTAGCAATCGTGATCGCTTTCGGTGCGCAGGAGGAATCCGTTGAGGCCCTCGTACTGGCGGATGGTGCTGAATCGCTCGCGTCGGCCGGTGAAGAGCTTGTGCACGTAGCCCTGGTGGCTGACGTCGAAGACGAATTTGTCCTTTGGTGTGTCGAAGACGCGATGCAGCGCGATGGTGAGCTCGACGACGCCGAGGTTCGGGCCGAGGTGGCCGCCTGTTTGCGAGAGCACACGGATCAATTCCGATCGAACCTCCGAGGCAAGTTGGGGAAGATCAGTTTCCGGCAGGGCCTTGATATCGGCCGGGCCGTGGATTCGCTCGAGCAGAGGCATTGGTTTATTCATCGGTGTTCGCTTCGAATTCCTCAAGCACAGGATTCCCTTGGGAATCGCGCGAGAGGATGCGGATGCGCTCCTCGGCGTGTTCAAGTTTTTCGCGGCAGAGTTTCGAGAGGGCGATGCCTTCCTCGTAGCGGGCAATCAACGCCTCGAGTGGCAGTTCGCCGGCCTCCATCTCGTGCACGATTGCATCGAGCCGTTCCATCGCAGCCTCGAGCGTCGGTTTTTCAAGTTTGTCGGGCTTGCTCATTTTCTTGCGGGGCCGGACCAGCGGTCGCGGTCGGCGTAGATGACGGTTTGTCCATCAATCGGGCCGGCCATCGCAGCGCGCAGCGGGAACGACGAGTAGTCGGGCAGCAGGCCGGGCATGCGGAGAATGAGCGGCGCCCATTGCTTGTAGGAGCCGCGCAAAATCTCGCTGGTGAGTTTTGCGTCGCCGGTGATCGGCGTGAGGAAAAGCCCGCAGATGGGCGCGCCCATGATGTCGAAATCGCTGATCTTGACCATCGTCTTTGGCGAGTCGGGCAGCAGCAGGCATTTGCGGTCTGCATACCATGCAACGGCCCACGGCATGTCCGAGCAGACCGCCTCGCGCGGCTCGAACATATTGCCCAGCGCGGCGATGTAGGGCGGAACATAGGGCGGCCAGCTGACAGAGCGACCCGAACCCGAGAACAACGTGAAGATCATGGGAATCGCGGCGACGATCACGAGGGCGGTGTTGAAAACCGTCCGCACCAGCGGATGCTGAAAGCCCAGGCGGTTCCACAGCACGAGCAGGAAGGCGAGCCCGTAGAAGACCATGAGCGGAATGAAAACCGCATGGAGCTGCAGGTCGTCCGTCACGCTGTCCACCGGGCCGTAGGCAGCCATTCCAATCACCGCGCCGACCCACATCGCCAGCACGCACCAGCGGAATTTCGCCGTCTCCGGCCGCTTGAAAGGGTGGAAGAGCGCGACGAAAAACGCGCCGGCTGCGATATTCAGCCCGAGGTAGGCGAACAGGTTGCCCATCTGGTCCACGATGCTCATGCGCATCTTCAGCCGGAAGCCATAGAACAGGTTGTCGAAATCCGGATCCAGCGAGCGCATCAGCGGATCGCCGTGCGTGATGGGGAACAGCGCGATGCCAAACGGATGGCCGGAGACCGAGTAGGTGCGGAAAATCCATGGCGCGAGCACAGCGGCAAACATCACAATCGCCGCGAGCGGAAGAAAGCGCGGCCGGAAATAAAAGAATGCGAAGAAGAGGTAGCCGACGAAGAACCAGCACGCGACCCAGTGCGACAGCGTCATGAGCGCGAACAGCGCGCCGATGCCGGCCTGCAGCAGCCATTTCTTGAGCGGCGGTGCCTGCGGGGCATCCTGCTGTTCGCTCATCGCGCGGAGGATTGCCCAACTCGCGAGCAGGAGCAGCAGCATCAAAAAAATCTGCGGGAGGCCGGACAGCGAAAATTTCCAAAGCAGATCGGTGACGAGCACGAGCATCACGCCGAGCAACGCGACCTGGGCGTCGAAGAGACGCCTTGCGACGAAATACCCGATTACGACGGCAACGAGGAAAAGCACGATCGTGAAGCCGGCGATGGCGCGGTCGCCCGTGTAGATGTAGGCCTTCTCGACATCCATCTTCCAATCCTTCTTCACCATGAGCAGCGGGATCGTGGTCGCCACGGGCCAGAGAGGCGGCTCGAGGAAGTCGGGGAAGTTGCCGGAGGGAATCGTCCTGCCTGCGCGATCGAGTTGCCAGAGCGCGAGCGGACGGATGAATTTCGTCGAGAATCCTTCGCCCGACGCGATGGCGCGGGAGATTTGCGCCTGGTCCATCGCGGTCTCGGAGTCGAAGCCCGTGAAGCGGATGAAGAGATAGAGCAGCGCGACGGTGATGAGCAGCGCGAGGGCGGCGAAGCCCTTGACGAACGGCGCGAATTTTCCCTCCTCGATGGAATGGATGACTGTCTGGAAGCCTTTGCTGGAGGAGTCGAGCATGCGGGAGTGGCTAGCGTTTGGTGATGTTAAGTTCCTTGAGTCGCCGGTGCAGCGTGCGACGGCTGATTCCCAGCCGCGTGGCCGCGGCGGTGCGATTCCCGCCACTTTCCTCCAGCGCGCGAAAAATAAGGAGTCGCTCCGCATGGTGCAAATCCAAAGCGTCCGTGCTCTGTGAGGATTCCGTTGCCGGGGCGCCGTAAATCCGCGGTGCGTCGCCGCGCAGGGCTGCGGGCAGGTCGCGCATTCCGATGCGGGGCGAGGCGCTCATCACGACGCCGTGCTCGATCGCGGTGCGCAGTTCGCGCACGTTGCCGGGCCAGTCGTAGTCGAGGATGCACGTCATCGCCTCGGGCGTGAGTTCGCGGAAGGGCTTGTCGTTTTCCTTCGCCGATTCCTTGAGGAACGCGTGCACGAGCAGCGGGATGTCCTCCTTGCGCTCGCGCAGCGGCGGCATCGTGAGCTGCACGACGTTGAGGCGGAAAAAAAGATCGTCGCGGAATTTCCCCTCGGCCACGAGTTGCGCGAGGTCCCTGTTCGTCGCGGCGACAAGGCGCACATCGGTCTCGATCGTCTGGTTGCCGCCGACGCGCTCGAATGTCCGCTCGCCGAGCACGCGTAGAATTTTCACCTGCGTCGCGGAATCAATCTCCCCGATCTCGTCGAGAAAGAGCGTGCCGCCGGATGCCTGCTCGAACCGCCCGATGCGCCGCTCGCTCGCGCCGGTGAACGCGCCGCGCTCGTGGCCGAAGAGTTCGCTCTCGAGAAGTTGCGGCGAGAGCGCCGCGCAATGCACCGCGACGAATTTTTTATCCGCGCGCGGGCTCAACCGGTGAATCGCGCGGGCGGCGAGTTCCTTGCCCGTGCCGCTCTCGCCCTGGATGAGGACGGTCGCACGCGACGGCGCGACCTGCTTGAGTGCGTCGAACACCGCAACCATCGCGGGTGAGCGACCGATCATCGTGTCGAGCGAATCGCTGCGCTGCACGCGCTCCTTGAGCTCGACGTTTTCGCGCTGCGTCTCGCGCTCGCGCAGGGCGCGACGGACGAGCATTTCGAGGCGGTCAATGTTCACCGGCTTCGTCACGAAATCGTAGGCGCCGCGCTTCATCGCCTCGACCGCGGTGTCCACCGAGCCGTAGGCCGTCATCATGATGCAGATCGGCGGCTTCGGCCGCTGCAGCACGCGCTCGATGAGCTCCATGCCGTTGTCCGCGCCGAGGCGCAGGTCGGTGATCATCACGTCGGCGGGTTCGGTTTCGAGAACGGCGAGCGCGCCCTCGGCGTCGGCGGCGGTGTAGACGTCGAAAGTGTCCTCCAACGCGTCGCGCAACCCCTCCCGGGTGTTCCGTTCGTCGTCAACGATCAGTAGAATGGCGGATTTTTGTGCCAATTTGGCGCAAAGTTAGTCCGCTTCCTCCGATGAGCAAACGAAAATCAGATGGAAAATCCGTGAAGTCTCGAGGCGCGGGGCGGCGCGCCGGCCAGCCAGGCGGGGGCGTTGAAGTGGCGAAGCGAGACGCGATACAGCGCGTGGCCGTCCATCACGCGGCCCCCGGGCAGGCATTCCGGCAGGACGATTCCGCAATCCAGCGCGGGCTCGCGGCGGGCGAGGAAACAGATTTTGTGCGCGAGCGGAAGGGCGGCGAATTGATACAGCAATTCCTCCGCGCGCAGCGGCGACCCGACGTGGTGATCGCAAAATTTGAAGCGCCACGTGGCGGCATCGCGCGGAAAACGGGCGAGGCGGCGCGTCCATTTTTCCCGCGCCTCGGCTTCCGACTTGTGGTGCATGAAATGGATTTCGCTTCCCGCAATTTCCGCGACGGGGCAGCGGATTTCCCACGACATGTAGCGTGATTTCGGGAGGAAGCGCAGCGGCTCGTAAAGCGCGTCCGGCCAGCCGGCGAGCAGGCGCAGATAGCACTCGGGCGGGACCATCGTGCCGACGAACGGCGTGTTGTAGGCGCGTCCGAGATCGCTGTAGAAACCCGCGCCCCAGCAGTTGTTGCTCACGATCGCAAACTCGCGCGGCGCGCCGAACCGCAGCAGCAGCCGGTTCGCACGGTCGCTGATTGCATGGAGGGCATTGCTCGGTCGCATGGAGTGGGAGTTGAAGCGTTGAAGTGTGAAGCGTTGAAGAGAGTCGGACGCGCGCTGCACCCCTTTAACTCTTTAACCCTGCAACTGTTCAACTCTTCCCTTTTTTCTTGCGAATCCGCTCAAATCGAACACGTCTATCCCTCCGCCACATGTCAGAAGTCTGCTCGATCATCATCCGCACCTTCAACGAGGCGCGCTACCTGGGCGAAGTGCTCGAGGCCATTTCGAGGCAGACGGTCCCGGCGCAGTCGCGCGAAGTCGTGCTCGTGGATTCGGGCTCGACGGACGAAACCGTCGCCATCGCAAAAAAGCATGGCTGCGTGATCCGCACGTTGAGTCGCGAGGAATTTTCCTTCGGCCGATCATTGAATCTCGGCTGCGACGCGGCGCGCGGCGAAATACTCGTCTTCATCAGCGGACATTGCGTGCCGCGCGACGAACACTGGCTCGCGGAGCTCGTGAAGCCGTTCGACGATGCGCAGGTGGCCCTGACCTACGGCCGGCAGGTCGGCGGCGATGGCACGAAATTCAGCGAGCACCTGCTCTTCCAGAAATATTTCCCGGCGCACCGCGCGTCGAACCAGGCACCGTTTTTCTGCAACAATGCGAACGCCGCATTCCGCCGCTCCGCGTGGGCCGCGCATCGTTTTGACGAAACGCTCACCGGCCTCGAGGACATGCACCTCGCGAGACGATTGGTCGAGGGCGGCATGAAGGTGCGCTACACGCCGAAGGGCGCGGTCATTCATTATCACCACGAAAAATGGTCGCAGGTGCGCCGACGCTACGAACGCGAGGCCATCGCGCTGCACACGATCATGCCGGAGATTCACGTCCACTGGCACGATGCGCTGCGTTACTTCGCCGTCGGCGTGCTCGGCGATAGTGCGAAGGCGCTCTCGCAGCGGCTGCTGTTTCGGAAATTTCCGGAGATCGTCGCGTTTCGTGCGTGCCAGTATTACGGCTCGTGGCGCGGCAATCACGCGCATCGCGCGCTCTCGCGCCGGGAGAAAGACCGGTATTTTTATCCGAGCTAGGGAGTTCCGCCGGATTCGGCGGCATGGCTTGCCTGGTCGTGCGATTTTGCGCTAGATGGGCGGGCAATGTGTTTACCCCGGCCGCATGGCGATGGACACTTTGGCGGATGGTTTTCCCCAATCGTCGTCAAATTCCGGCGGGTCCTTCCGGCTGGGCTGCTTTTTTCAATGCTCGCGTGGCAGGCGGTTGCGGAGCCTTCGCAACTGGGCATCAGCGCGAATCCGGGCGCGGTCAATTCGAAGACCGGCACGGGCCAGCTCGCGGACTGGCTCGGCCTCAAAAATGATTCCGGAGTTTTCATCGGCGGGCTGTGGGTGGGCGATTCCAACTACGTGATCTCGGGCGGTGAGAATCCGCACGCGTGGAGTTGGAACAGCCTTTTCATCCTCGGCATGAATCTCGACGCGGAAAAACTCGTCGGATGGAAAGGCGCCAGCTTCGGAATTGATTTTCTGCAGTTCGACGGACAACGAACAAACGAATACGCCGGCAGCGCGCAAGGCTACGACGGGCTTCCCGGCACGGAACCGCTGCAGCGCTCGGAGCTGTATCAACTCTACTGGCGGCAGGAATTGTTCGACGGAAAATTCAACTTCCGCATCGGAAAAATGGCGGCCTCGCAGGATTTCAACAACGTCCAGCGCCCGGTCGCGACGCAGGACGCAACGCTCGCCATTCCCGCCGTGTCCGGGCTCGGCTACACGCCGATCTTCAAGAACCCGACGGTCATCGGATTCCTCGGCGGCTATTACAACTCGACCTGCGGCGTGGTGGCCACAATCGCGCCGACGAAAAACTTTTACCTCCGCTACGGATTCTACGACGGCAATCTCGCGGACGGCGTCGAGACCGGAATGACCGGGCCGCAGTTCAACGGGTATTATCTCAACATCGTGGAGGCCGGCGCGGCGTGGGAACTTTGGGACGCGCTGCCGGGAGCGTTCGGCATGGGCTTCTGGAATCAAACGGGATTGCTGCGCGGAGGGGGCGTGACCCAAAACGGTGCGGTGGGCGGCTATCTTTTCGGCTCGCAGCGGCTCTGGCTACAGCACCCGGGCAGGGACAACAGCGGCGTGACCGGATTTTTTCAATTCGGCGCGAACAATTCCGAGACGAAGCCGTTCACGCAATATTTCGGCGCGGGGCTCACGTCGTTCGGGCTCGTGCCGATGCGGCCGAAGGATTCCGCCGGCATCGGCATGGCGTGGTCGTGGCTGAATCCGCGGGAATTTCAACGTCCCAGCGAGCTGATGTTCCAGGGCTACTACCAGGCGCACATCATCGGCGGAACCTACCTCCAGCCCGAAATCAGCTACATCCCCACGCCCGGACGCGATGCGAATCTCGGCGGCACGTGGGCCGCGACCATGACCGTGACGGTGCTGTTTTAAAACATGCGCACACTTCCTTGTCTTTGCGCTCGGCTTGGTTGCAAGGCTCCTGCATGCTTGCGCCACGAATTCACCGCCCCAGAATTTCTGATGAATCGCCCCTGGGCATACTGGCCTTCGCGCATCGCCGCAGCGTTCCTGCTGGCGGTTTGCGGGACGTTGTTCGGCAGCCTCAACTATCAATTCATCGCCGTCACCATCGCGCTCGCGACCTTCCATCAACTGCGCATCGCCGCCTGAAAAACATGGACCTGAACACAATCACCGAAATTCAACGTCCCCGCAGCCTCGACGAAGTCGGGGAATGGAACGCGGGCAACGCCTGGCTCGCGGGCGGCACGTGGCTCTTCTCCGAGCCGCAGGTCGCCACGCACAAACTCATTGATATCGAGACGCTCAAGTGGCCGTCGCTCACGGCGACCGCGGAGGGCCTGGAAATCGCCGCCACATGCCGCGTGATCGAACTCGAGAATTTCGTCGCGCCGCCGGAATGGAAAGCCGCGCCGCTGCTCAGCAAGTGCTGCCACTCGTTTCTCGCGTCGTTCAAAATCTGGAACGAAGCAACTGTCGGCGGCAACATCGTGATGTCGCTCCCCGCCGGTCCGATGATCTCGCTCACGACCGCGCTGGAAGGCATCTGCACGCTCTGGCCGCGCGGCGGCGAACCGCGCAAGGTGCCGATGGTCGAGTTCGTCACGGGCAATCACAAAAACGTCCTCGCGCCCGGCGAGCTGATCCGCTCGATTTTTCTGCCGGCGTCCGCGTTGAAAAAAACACACGCATTCCGCCGCTTCACGCTCACGCACCTCGGCCGTTCCGAGACGCTCATCATCGGCACGCGCAGTCCGGAGAGCGACGAGTTTGTCCTCACGATCACGGCCTCCACATTGCGCCCGATGCAATACCGCTTCGCATCAATGCCGTCGGCGGCGGACGTCAAAAAAACAATTGATGCCATTCCGCTCGATCAATACCTCGCCGACACGCACGGCTCGCCCGAGCATCGCCAGCACCTCACTTACTATTTTGCGGAACAAATCCGCCACGAACTCTCCGCCTGAAAATCGCCATGAGCTATAAAATCAACGGACAGATTTTCGAACAGCAACCCCGCCCGGGCCAATGCCTGCGCACCTTCGCGCGCGACCTCGGATGGTTCGGCGTGAAAAAAGGTTGCGACGCCGGCGACTGCGGCGCGTGCACGGTCTGGCTTGATGGCAAGCCGGTCCATAGTTGCCTCGTGCCGGCGTTTCGCGCGGAAGGTCGCGAGGTGAAAACCATCGAGGGACTCGCCTGCAACGGCACGCTGCATCCGATGCAGCAGGCATTTCTCGACGCGCAGGCGTTCCAATGCGGCTTCTGCGCCGCGGGCATGATCATGACCTCCGCGAGTCTTTCCGAGGAGGAGAAGAAGGACCTGTCCTTCCGGCTCAAGGGCAACCTCTGCCGCTGCACCGGCTACCACGCGATTGAGGACGCGCTCGCCGGCGTCGGCCACGTCGAGGAGGATCGCGCCGGCCACGCCTGCGGCTCCAGCCTGCAAAGCCCGCTTGCGATGGACATCGTCACCGGCAAGGCGCGCTACACCGCCGACGTGAAAGTCGAGGGCATGCTGCATCTCAAGGTGCTGCGCTCGCCGCACGCGCATGCGAAAATTCTCGCGATCCGCACGGACAAAGCCGCAGCCGTTCCCGGCGTCCATGTCGTGCTCACGTCGAAGGACTCGCCGCAACGGCCTTTCACCTCGGCGTTGCACGACGACTATCGCGTGGACCCCGATGACACCTACGTGCTCGACGATGTCGTGCGCTTCGTCGGCCAGCGCGTCGCGGCGGTGGCCGCGGAAACCGAAGGCGCGGCCGAGGAAGCGTGCCGTTTGATCGAGGTGGATTACGAGGTGCTGCCGGCGGTGTTCGATCCCGAGGAGGCGATGAAGCCCGGCGCTCCGATCCTGCATCACAAGGAGGCGCTGTCCCGCATTCAAAAAGCGGAGCAGAACATCTTTCTCGAGATCAACAGCGAATACGGAAATGTGAAGCAGGGATTCGAGGAAGCCGAGGTCGTGGTGGAGGGGACCTACCTCAGCAACAAAATTTCACACGCGCACCTCGAGACACACATTGCGATTGCCTCGCACAGCGACGATGGGCGCATCCACGTTCGCTGCAGCTCGCAGGCTCCTTTCCAGGCCAAAGCCAAGCTCGCCTATCTTTTCGGCATCCCGCTCTCGGACGTTCATGTTTATTCCGAGCGCGTCGGCGGCGGTTTCGGCGGCAAGCAGGAGATGCTTTGCGAGGAACTTTGCGTGCTCGCGATGTTGAAGACGGGGCGGCCGGTGAAATGGGAATTCACGCGCGAGGAGGAATTCACCGCCGGCGTGTCGCGGCATCCGATGAAGGTCGAAATCAAGCTCGGTGCGAAAAAGGATGGCACGCTCACTGCGATCGAGGTTCGTGTCGTGTCGAACACGGGCGCCTACGGCAACCACGGCGGCGAAACGCTCGCCGCGTCGCTCAGCCAGTCGCTCCAAATCTACCGCTGCCCGAACATGAAGGGCGCTGGCTACGCGGTCTACACGAACATCGTGCCCTCGGGCGCCTTCCGCGGCTACGGCTCGTCCCAGACCACCTTCGCGGTGGAGTCCGCGATGGGCGATCTCGCGCGCAAGCTCGGCATGGACCTCATGGAATTGCAGCGCAAAAACGTCGTCGTCCCCGGCGACGCGGTGCACAGCATTTGGGAAGGTCCGTCCGACGCGGAGATGGGCAGCTACGGCCTGGACCAGTGCATGGACTTCGTCGAAACGGCGCTCGTCAGCGGCCGCGGCGACAAAAAACCGGACGGTGATGAGTGGCTCGAAGGCAGGGGCCACGCGATCCACATGCACGATTGCATCCCGCCCACCGAGCAGCGTTCCGAGGCGCACATCAACCTGCGCGCCGACGGCACGTATTATCTCACCAACGGCGTGACCGAAATGGGGAATGGCACGATCACGTCCATGCGCCAGGTCGCAGCCTCGATTTTGAATTGCAAGGCGGACCGCGTCGAACTCGTCATCGCGGATACCGACCGCACGCCCTACGACAGCGGCACATTCTCGAGCGTTGGCACGAGTGTGTCGTGCAAATCCGTGAGCCTCGCCGCCGAAAATCTGCGCGACAACATGCTCAAGATTGCGAGCGAATTCACCTCCACGCCGCTCGACCAGTGCCAGCTCGACGATGGCGCGATGAAATGCGGCTCGCGCACCATTCCGCTGCCGGAGCTCTTCGCATCCGTGCCCGATGCTCGACATCGCTTCAGCGTCATGCGCAAGGCCTACGGTTCGCCGCGCACGACCTGCTTCAACGTCCACGGCTTCCGCATCGCGGTGAACAAAATCACCGGCGAAATCCGCATTCTCCAAAGCGTGCACGCCGCCGACGCCGGCACCATCCTCAATCCCATGCAATGCCGCGGGCAGGTCGAGGGCGCGGTCGCGCAGGGCATCGGCAGTTCGTTGTTCGAGCGCATGGTCTTCGACGAGCGCGGGAAAATGGTGAATCCGACATTCCGCAATTACCGCATCTCCGCGTTCGCCGACATTCCGCGCACCGAGATTTTCTTCGCCGACACCTACGACGCCTACGGCCCGCTCGGCGCGAAATCCGCCGGCGAGACGCCGATCATCCCGGTCGCTCCCGCACTCGGCAACGCGCTCGCCGACGCCACCGGCCTTCGCTTCGAGAGCCTTCCATTCAGCGCAGATCGCATCTTCGCACAACTCTCCTCCGCCAAGTAAATGGATGCCGCAGCCGTCTTAATCGCCACCGCGAAAGTTCGCGCGGGTCAGGAGGAGGCATTTGGCCAGTGGCAGGGGCGTCACGACGCGATCATCGCGAAATTCCCGGGCTATGTGAGCAGCGACATGATGCCCGGGCCCGACGGCAACAATGACTGGACCATCGTGCTGAACTTCCAGACCTCCGAGCAATTGGAGGTCTGGCAGAAATCGCCCGAACGCGCCGCGATCATCGCGGAAAGCATCCCGCTCATCGAGGGGGGGAATTTCGGCGAAGCCATAAAGCGCGACAGCGACGGCGCGGCCCCGGGCACGACCGTTACCGAAGTCATCCTCTCGAAAATCAAGCCGGGCAAGGAGGATGCCTATCGCGCATGGTGCGTAAAAATTCAGGCGGCCCAGGCGCGTTATCCCGGCTACCGCGGCTCGTATTTGCAGCCGCCGAAAGGGAAGGAAAGCCACTGGACGACACTTTTACGCTACGACACGGCCGAGCATCTCGAAGGGTGGATGAAGGCCCCCGAGCGCACCAAACTGCTCGAGGAATCGAAGGAATTCATCGAGAGCGAGGAGCTCATGCGGCTCGCGACGTCGTTTCCCGGCTGGGTGCCGATCAATCCCGCCACGGGCAAGGGCCCTCCCGATTGGAAAACCGCTCTGCTCGTGCTGCTCGGGCTGTTTCCCGTCGTCATGCTCGAGCTGCGTTTCCTCAGCCCGGTGCTTGGAAAACTCGGCTTCAACTCCTCGCTGGCGACTTTCATCGGCAATGCCGGCAGCGTTGCGGCCACCAGCTT
>JBOHXO010000591.1:0-5034 GCA_050737475.1 Chthoniobacterales bacterium | reverse complement strand
GCCATCCTCCTCCTTGAGCGAAAAATATTCGCGCACCGGACGCGACGTATCGCGAATCAGCTTCCGCACCCGCTCGCGATTCGTCGGCGCTGTCGCGGCGGTCTCGAAATACCATTCGAGGTCGGGTTGCTTGAGGCGATGCACCTCGGCTTTGAGAACCGTGAGTCCGGCGTTCTCGCACAATTGCCGCCAGACCATCGGCTTCAAAAAACGCCCGTGGCTTGGGTCGCGCCATTTTTCAAGATTGTGCAGCCACGCTTCGGCCTCGGGCAGGTCGTCGGGTGCAGTGCCATCCAGCACGATCAAACAACCTTCGTCCGCGAGCACTCGGGAAGCCTCGCGCACGAATGCCGCAGGATCGCTGAAATGATGGGCCGCCACGCGGCATGTCACGACATTGAAGCTGCGGCCCGAGTAAGGCAGCGACTCCGCCGCGTGCTGTCCCGTGTCGCAAAGAAATCCCTCCTCCTCGAGCAATTTTCCGGCGCCCTCCAGCATGCGAAGCGAAATATCCGTGAGCGTCACATGGTAGCCGCGACGCGCCAGCCATAGTGCCGTGTGACCGCCGCCGGTCGCCACATCGAGCGCCATGCCGCCCGCGGGCAGATCAATTCCTTTCACAGCCGCGTCGAGATCCGAGACATCCGCCAGCAGGTGACTACGGCCGTAGCGTGCGCTTTGCCGGTCGAACTGCGCCTGCACGGCACGTTGCGAGTCGTCGAGATTCATCGCACTTCAAGGATGAACACCAGCCGACCGCGGCCATAGCCCGGACCGCGAACGTAGAGCGGCGCACCGCGCGCGAGTTTCACTTCCGAATTCGCAACGGCTTTTTTCTTCACGTAGAGCTCGATTTGAAGCCGGTAAACGCCGTCGGTGCGATCGAGGCAACGCAGCTTCATGAACACCTGCTTCGTCGGCACGATCCATTCCTCGTCGCCCTTGCGAATCTGCTCCTGGCCCGCGGCCATGAGGTAAAATGTATTGTAGCCGAAGATGGAGCGCAGGCCCGCTGCGAAAGGCTCGAGCTCCTTCGGCACGGGCTTCGCCGGTTGTTCGTTGCCCGCCAGGACAAGTGCGGACCAGATGTCGCTGGCGCCGCGCGCCGTCGAAAATCCCGCGATCAGCGCGAGTGTCAGGAAGCAGAACGCACGGCGCATCGGACTATTTGATCTCCTCGTCGGCAGGGATGTAGCCGGCATCCTCCACCCACAGCACCGTGCCTTTTCCGCCCGGGGCGGCGAATGCGGATGCACCGAGGTCAGGATTGCCTGCGCGTGCCTTCACCACCTGCGAGATAAATTGCTCGTTCGTCGGTCCGCGGCGGATGTTTGGCACGACGAGCACCGAGAGCAATGCCGCGACGGTCAGCAGCAAGGCGCCCGACCATGCGAGCCACCCGACCGGGAACAACCTGCGCGCGGGCTCGCGTGGAGCGGGCGTCTCCCGCTCGATCTGCGCAAGCACCTGACTGTTCAAAAAATCGCCGTGAGGCATCGCGGACGGCGCAAGCGACTCGCGCATCATTCCGCTGAGCGAGCGCCAGCTCTCGGCGTCGCGCAGCGCAGCCTCGCGATCCGGCAGCGCGGCCTCGAATTCGACCCGCTCGCCGGCGTCCATCGCTCCATCGAGCCATGCGGTGTATCGCTCCTCAAAGTTCTTCATAGAGATCGCGAAGTTCAGTTTGCAGTTTTTTGCGCGCGTAGAAAAGCCGGGACATCACGGTGCCGATCGAGCAACCGATGGAGTCGGCGATTTCCTGGTAGGACAAATCCTCGATTTCCTTGAGCACGATCACGGCGCGATGTTCCGCGCTGAGCGTGGCGAGGGCGGACTGGAATCGCTTGCGGATTTCCTCGCGGTCAATGCTTTCGCCCGGCTTCGCAGGGCGGCTGGGCGTGGTGCGCGACGCGGCGTCAATCGCCATGGGCACGGCTTCGAATTCCGTCTGCGGGTGCGACTGGCGGCGGCGGATGAGATCAATGGACGCGTTGGTCGCGATGCGGGCGATCCATCCGCCGAACGGCGCCGAGCCGTCGAAGCGCGCGAGATTTTTCCATGCGCGCAGGAAGGTATTCTGCGCCACGTCGAGCGCGTCTTCGTTGTTTCGAAGGATGTTGTTCGCGATCATATAAACACGGTCCCTGTGGAGCGTGATGAGCCGATCGAAAGCCGACGTGTCGCCGGCCCGGCTTTTTTTCACCAGGTCGGATTCATCCGCCAGATCGCCATCACCCATTGTTTGGACGCGCGAGGCGCGGATGTTATTCAAAATTAAATCTCGCCCCTGCGACGACGCAGCTCCTCGCGGAAGGCGGCCATCATGTCCACGATGCATTCGCGGATGGGGAAGAGCAATTCGGTGACGGAATCGAGGTCGGTATTTTCGATGAGCCCGGCCTGGCGCAGGCGGCTGGCGGCGCTGAGCGCGTCGTTGGCGGCCTTCAGGCTGCGCTTGAGATAGGCGATGGTCATGCCGACTTCGGAATAATCGTCACCGCAGAGCGCGGCGGCGAGTTTTGCGCCGCAAATCGCGGAGCGCGTGGCCAGCTCGACGGCCACAGGATGGTCCTTCAGCGTGTCGCGCTCCTCGACCAGCATGAACACGCGCCGGTTGAGTTCCATGGTCTGCATGTAAACCTCGGAGCTTTGCAGCTCGTCGAGTTCCGCATCCTCCGCCTCGGCTTCGGCTCCCTCCTCTTCCTCCTCCTCGCTGGCGCTGTCGAGCCAGTCGGATTCCTCCTCGTCATCGTCGTCCGAGGTATTCCATCCCATCTCGCGGGCGATGATTTCGTCGCGGTCGGGATGGTTCTGATATTTCTCGAAAAGCTGGAAATACTGTTCTGTCTTGCGGTCCTGCAGTTGGAGAAAGCGCTCCCACTGATATTCATCCCAAAGCTCGGGAAAACCGGAATTCTCGTCGGCCATTTATGTTTCACTAATTCAGCTTCGGATTGTCTGCAACGGCTTTTTCACCCTTAGCACCTTTGCGCTCGCCGCTCAAAGTCTGCAGCCGGAGCTGTCCGCACGCGGCCGCGATGTCGTGGCCTTTTTCGCGACGCAATGTCGCCACCGCGCCACCGCGCCGCAACACCTCCATGAATGCAGCCTGCGCGGGCTCCGACGGCCGTGACCATTCCAGGCCCTCGACCGTGTTGTAGGGAATCACGTTGACCTTCGCGTCGAGCCGTTTCGTGATGCGCGCGAGCTCCGCCGCCTGCTCCGTGCTGTCGTTCACGCCTTCGATGAGGATGAACTCGAACGTGAGTTTTTGTTTTTTTCGGCTGCGAAAATACGCGCAGGCGTCGAGCAGTTCGGCGAGCGGGTATTTGCGGTTCACCGGCATGATGAGGTTGCGCACGTCGTCCGTCGCGCCGTGCAGCGAAATCGCGAGGCGGATTTGCAGCGGCTGGTCCGCAAGCTCGCGAATGCGCGGAACGAGGCCGCTCGTTGAGAGCGTGATGTGCCGCGCGCCGATGTTCGTGCCCCATGGCGCGTTGATGATGCCGATCGCGCGCATGAGGTTTTCGTAATTCGCCAGCGGCTCGCCCATGCCCATGAACACAATGTTGTTCACGCGTTCGCCGGACTCGCCCTCGACGCGGAGCAATTGATCCACGATCTCGCCGGCGTCGAGGTTGCGCTTCCAGCCATCGAGACCGCTCGCGCAAAACTTGCAGCCGTAAGCGCAGCCGACCTGCGACGAAATGCAGATCGTGCGGCGGTCGGACGTCTCGCCGTAGAGCGAGGGCGACGCAGGAATGAGCACGGTTTCCACCATCTGGCCGTCGCGCAGGCGGAAGAGAAATTTTTGCGTCGTGTCCTTCGAGCCGGTCTTGCGCACGACCTCGATGGGCCTTTCGTCGAACTCCGCGCTCAATTTCTCGCGGAGCGCAGCGGGCAGATTCGTCATGTCTTCGAAGCGGCCGACGCGCTTGAGATAGAGCCATTCGATGACCTGCTTCGCACGATAGGCCGGCTCGCCGAGGGCCGTGAACTGGCCGGCGAGTTCTGCGAGTGTGAGCGATTTGATCGAGCGCATCAAAACCACGATAACATTGGCCAGAGCTCGCGGAAGGTGGAAAACTTCGCGGCACCATCATGGGCATCGAGCTTTCAGCGCTGGAGGAATGCGCACGGTTGCGAAGGGAGGACCTTCCGCACGTCCTCGTGACCGTAGTCGGCGCGCGCGGCAGCACGCCGCAGGATATCGCCGCAAAAATGCTCGTGGACGCCTCGGGCCGCCTCGCCGGCACGGTGGGCGGCGGGAAAATCGAGGCCGCGGCCATTTCCCACGCCATCCGCCTGCTCGAGTCGCGCGCCGCCGCGGAAATGGTAGCGTGGAATCTCCAGCGCGACATCGGCATGACGTGCGGCGGCGAGATGCAGATTTTTTTCGAACCGCATCACGGTGCGGGAGGCGCGGGCTGGACGATTGCGGTATTCGGCGCGGGGCACGTCGCGCAGGCATTGATCCCGGTGCTCGCGCCGTTGAACTGCCGAATCCTCTGCTTCGACCCGAGGCCCGACTGGCTGGCACGGCTTCCCGCCGCCTGCAACCTTCGCTCGCATGTGCTGGAAAATCCCGCAACCGCGGTGTACTCGCTGCCCGATGGCGCATTCGTGCTGGCGGTGACGCAGGGCCATGCGACCGACGTGCCGGTGCTGCGCCGTGCGCTCGAAAAAAATTTCCCATTCGTCGGCGCAATCGGCAGCAAGTCGAAGCGCGCCGCGCTGGAGCGCGAATTGCGCGACGCGGGAATCTCCGCGGAAAAAATCGCTACGTTCCAATGTCCGCTCGGCCTGCGCATTGGCACGAATCATCCGCACGAGATCGCGATCAGCATTGCCGCTGCGTTGATCGAGGCGCGCGACCGCCTGCGGAAGCCCGCTACCGGCTGATCGGCAGGTCCGTTTCCTTCACGACCTTCCAGCCGGTCTTCCCGTTTTGAAGGGTCAATTGCTGCGTGAAACAGAATCCATTGCGCTCGGAAAATGTGGCGGCCACCTTGACCTCGCCGTTCTCGATGGGAC
>JBOHXO010000590.1:0-2914 GCA_050737475.1 Chthoniobacterales bacterium | reverse complement strand
GATTATTACACACGCTTTTCCGGCCCGGCTGCACTCGATGCGATGTCGCCGCCATCCGAGCAGCGCAGTCATGCGACGGTGATGACGCAATTCGCAAACGCCGTGATTGCTTCCTCGCGTCATCTCGCCGGAGTTTGCACACAGTTCAATCGACGCACCGCGTGGATTCCCGACAATGTGAACCTGACGCTGCGGCCCGCCGCCGTGAAAGCCCAGCCATTTCACGAAGGACGGCTTCAGGTCTGGTGGAGCGGAATGGCCGCAAAACTTTTTGAATTCCTCGCCGCGGAAAAAGCGTTTTTGGCCGTGGCGGATCGCATTCATCTCCAACTCGTCACCGATGACGTGGAGAAAGCACGGACGCGGTGGCCGGTGGAAGTGCGCGACCGGCTCGAGAAATTTCTCGCGCGTGTGCCGCACACATTGCATCGCTTTCGCGACATTCCGCATCTGCTTCGGTTGTATTCCGGCGGCGGCCTCATTGTCTCGCCACGGCATCTCGACGCTCCTTACAATCTTGCGCACACGGAATGGAAAATCACGCTTGGCATGGCATGCGGGCTGCCGGCAATTGCGAGTCCGGTGCCGAGCTACATGGATGTGGCCGGGCGATCGGCCGGGGAGGCGGCGACCATCTGCCGTTCGGACGAGGAATGGACGACTGCGATCGAGGGATTTTTCGCCAACCCGAGCCGGCTTGCTGTGGCGGGACGCGTGGCATTTGAAACCGTGAGACAATTTTACGAAACCGGCGTGGTGGCGCGACAGCACGCCGGATGGCTTGCTGAAGCCTGCACGCGCGTCGAAGCATGAAACGGCGCGCGTTTTTTTTTCGTATCGGCGCGTTTTCGTTGATCAACGATTCCGTCGCCGCCGGATTGCGCACGCAACTTCCCGGGCTCGACTGGTGCGAGGTTGACGTCGAGCGCGACATCGTCCGCCGGTCGCCACTGCTCGTTGCGCGCGCTACTGCGGAGGCGCTGCTGCGATACGGCGACCGCATCGTCTCCAACCGACAGCCGCCACGGGATTACTATTCGCGGATTCCGGCGGTGATCGAGGCGGTAAGAACGTGGGTGTGGAAGAATGTGGCGCCGGCGGAAACAGCACTCGTTTTTCAAACGCAATCGCTATTCGACGCGCGGCATCCGGAAGTGCCGCATTTTCTTTATACGGATCACACGTATCTGGCGAACCGCCGCTACCCGCAGCCGAAGCCGCAGCTGCCGGTCCCCGGGGCGTGGCTGGAAATGGAGCGGGCGCTGTATGCCGGCGCTGCGTGCAATTTTGTTTCCAGCGGTTTTGCCGCGGAATCGCTGCGGGAGGATTATGGGATTCCCGCGGAACGTGTGGATGTCGTTCATTCCGGATCCAACATCGCGGTGTGTGGCGACGAGGCGGAGCGGAGCGGGCGTGTGATTTTGTTTGTCGGTGTGGATTGGGAACGCAAGGGCGGTCCCGAGCTTGTCGAAGCCTTTCACGAAGTGCGCGCGGGAATCCCCGATGCGGAATTGTGGATCGCGGGCTGTTCGCCGCCCGTCTCCGGCCCGGGCATTAAAGTGCTTGGGCGGATGTCGCCCGGCAAAGTGGCCGAATGCTACCGCAAGGCCGATGTCTTTTGCCTCCCGAGCCGGATGGACCCGTCCGCGTCGGTGCTTGCCGAGGCGGCTGCCCACGGGTTGCCCGTGGTGGCTACGCGCGTGGGCGGCAATGTCGAACGCGTCGAAGATGGAGTGACCGGATTTCTTTGCGAAACCGGAGAGCTTTCACGACGGCTTGCGGAATTATTGAAATCGCCGGAGCTCCGCCGTCAATTTGGCGAGGCCGGCCGGCACATGGTGAACGAGCGTTTCACATGGGACGCGGTATGCGGCAGGATGGCTCACCGCATGCGAATGGAAATCGAGCAATGAACCTGAGGTTCGAAATGGAAAAGTCGTGGCGACTGGCCACGGCGGCGCTGCGTCCGTTGCCGTCGTTCGTGATCGCAGGCGCTCCGAAGTGCGGCACATCCACGCTCTACAATACCCTCGCCATGCTGCCTGGCATCCGACGTGGGTGGCGAAAAGAACCCACGAATTTCGTGCACTATCCCGGCAGTCGTTTTTGCGCGGCGATGAATTACCCGATCCGTCTTCCCGGTGCGCGATTCATTGTCGGGGACGGAAGCGTGGAATACTTCACGCATCCCGAGGCGCCGAAAAACGTCCGCGAAATTGTTCCCGACGCGCGGCTGATTTTTCTCCTGCGCGATCCAGTCTGCCGGGCGTGGTCGGATTACCAGATGTTCCGAAAGTCCGGCGGCGACACCGCGGATTTTTCGAAGACGGTGCTCGATGCGATGCGCTGGCTTGACGATCCGACGGTGCTTCCGCTTGCGGATGCGGCTGCGATGCGTGCGTGGCATCCAGCGCGTTACGTTCTTTGCGGCTGGTATGCGCGAGCGCTCGAGCGATGGTTTTCCGTTTTTCCGAGGGAGCAGTGCCTTGTGATGTTCAGCGAGGAATTGTTCAGCAATCCCGCGCATGGAATGACCGCGGTTCTTCAGCACATTGGAATGCCGATGAAGAGCCTTCCGAATCTGCCGAAGTCGCGGGATGGCGGATATGACGATTGGATGCCCCTGGAAACGGAGCGCGCGATGAGGGAGTTTTTCCAGCCACGAAACCACGCGCTGGCTGCGTTACTGGGCCGCGAACTGCCATGGGAGTAAGAATCGTGGAGCCTGTGCCGGCGCTCGAGCGCCTGCGCAACGAGGCACTCTTCGCGGCGCGCCGTGCCTATCACTCACCGGGGCGGCGGCGGTATTTGAGCCGTCTGCAATCGCTGCCCTCGCCGGCCCGCGACGGCGTGCGCGTGAATTTCGGCTGGATTGGAAACGTGGATCGTGAGGAGGAGGCGCGTATTGGGGGCG
>JBOHXO010000589.1:0-2886 GCA_050737475.1 Chthoniobacterales bacterium | reverse complement strand
CCCCGAATACGTCGGCCCCGGCCTCCCGCTCTGGCTGCCCAAAGGCACCGTCATCGTCGAGGAGTTGGAAAAACTCGCGAAGGAAACCGAATTCGCTGCCGGCTACGTCCGAGTCCGCACCCCGCACCTCGCGCGGGAGAAGATGTATAAAACCAGCGGCCACCTGCCCTACTACGCGGAGAGCATGTTCCCGCCGATGGAGCTCGGTGAATTGGAAATGGGGAATGCGAAATGCGAAATGAGCGAGCCTGCTTCGCAGGATTCTGAAATTTCGAATTCCCCATTGCCCATTTCGCATTCAGCGAACCGCGAAGCGGATCGCTACTACCTCAAGGCGATGAACTGCCCGCACCACCACCGCATTTTTGCGGCGTAGCCGCACAGCTATCGCGACCTGCCGTTGCGACTTGCGGAATACGGCTGCTGCTACCGCTACGAGCAGTCGGGCGAGTTGTTCGGCCTCATGCGCGTGCGTTCGCTCAACATGAACGACGCGCACATCTACTGCACCGAGGAGCAGTTCGCCGACGAGTTCCGCGCCGTGAACGAGATGTATCTGAAATACTTCGCGATCTTCGGCCTCGATAAATACCAGATGCGCTTCTCCACCCACGATCCGGAGAAGCTCGGCCAGAAATTCGTGGACGAGCCCGCGCTCTGGAAAAAGACCGAGGACATGGTCCGCAAAGTCCTCATCGAGTCCGGCATCAACTTCATCGAAGTCCCGAACGAAGCCGCCTTCTACGGCCCGAAGATTGATGTCCAGGTCTGGAACGTCATTGGCCGCGAATTCACCATCGCCACGAACCAGGTCGACTTCGCCGTGCCCGCAAAGTTCGGCCTCACCTACAAGACCCGCGAGAACACCGACGCCACCCCGCTCTGCATCCACCGCGCCCCGCTCGGCACGCACGAGCGCTTCATCGGCTTTCTCATCGAACACTACGCCGGCAACTTCCCGCTCTGGCTCGCGCCCGAGCAGGTCCGCATCATCACGATCGGCGACGAAGAGCCGCTCGTCGCCGCCGCGAAAAAACTCCAGGCCGAACTCCGCGCCAGCGAAGTCCGCGCCGAGATCGACATCACGACCGACCACATCAAGGCCAAGATCGCCGACGCCGAGACCGCAAAGGTCCACACGATGCTGGTGATCGGAAACCGTGACCTCGAAGCCGGCAACGTAAGCGTGCGCCTCCACGGCAAAGGCAACGTCGGCGCGAAGCGAACGGAGGATGCCGTCGCCGAAATCCTGACCGCAATCAAGGAACGCCGTAGCGGATAGTTCATTTGGCATGAGCCCGACAGGCCCGACGCAAGAAGAGATCGATTCGCTCGCGCTTTTCCTCCAAGCGACTGTTGAGCTTGGCAACGAGCCTTTTTTCAGCCGCGATGAGCCGCGCGGCTTATCCAAGGCTGGCGAACGAATGACTTTCCATTTGGGCGACCGCTGCCATTTTCGCTCTGCCCTCATCACGTTCCGCCGGATATGGATCGATGGCGATCGCGAATTTTTCCCAAATATCAGCAAGATACTCCGCTCATATTTGACCGACGAGGAAACCACAGCCCTCAATGCCGTGGAGCAGAGAATCGCAGCCACTCGAAAATCAAAAAGCAACTTCGGCGTGCAGATGTCCGGCAGTGAGGTCATCGAACTCTGGCTTCATGCCGTCTTCGCGCATTCAGGAACGAGCAAACAACGCCAACAATTCGACCAAACGATCGAGAATTATGGTCATGGGGCTTTCGAATACACATGCCGATTTCTCGTGGGCGAGATTGGGCGTGCTTACCAAGAGGTCGCCATTCGTTTCGTGGTCCCGTTACTGGACGACTGGCATACGCGATTTGCATCGGCCCCAAGCTTTAGCATGGGCTCCGCATTCGGAACAAAGCGACGCGAGAAAACCAAGGAAGGTCATCTCATTATCCGGAAAGGTTCTTCGGAATACTTTTCCGAGGAAACCTATGAGCAGCGTTTCCGCCGCATTTTGGGGAGATACAGAAATTTGGACTCATCTTTTCAAGTCCTGCCTTTTTCGGATCGGGAACTCCTAAAGTTGGTTCTCAAACACAATTGCTTCGAGGCCATTGTCGAAGAGTCCGATTTCGAGATTGCAATTGTAGAGCATGTGCCCGATCCGCAGACACTCATGAACCAGCCCGGTCCCAGCAATTGGGTTGGCCTCGACTCAATTGGCGAGACAAATTGGTCGGCCATTTTCTTCCGGGAAGATATCGCCACGGTGAATCAAGATGGACTGAATATTCTCAACGCCCTTTTCCAACAATTCAAAGCCGAGCTCATTGACGCATGATCACGAAGCAGCGGCCTACCTCATCCAATTTTCGACAGCGACTCCTTCCATCCGGCCAAAATGCCTGGTGTTTCCAGTCACTACGGCAGCGCGATTTGAGCGGGCAAGGCTTCCGATCCACAAATCCGCATCCGGCAGACGCCGACCCGACAATTCCAAATCGGCCTTCAGAATTCCAAAAAACTGCGCTGCAGGAAGGTCCGCGCTCAAAACCGAAACCGTCCCGAGAAAATCCTCGACCAGCCGCTTGTTGCCCATCGGTTCCTTCGACTTCGCGGCTCCATAGAAAAGCTCTGCAGCCGTCACCCACGTGGTGACAACTTGATCCTGTGTGCGAAGCCGCCATTCGATCACCTTGCGATTGCCGCGCAGGATTTCGATGCAGGTATCCGTGTCCAGGATTTTCAAAGCTTCACGGACTTGCGGCTCCTTCGCGCTGAGTAGAGTTGATCGATTTCCTCCTGCACAGTCAGGTCGGATTTCCACTTTCCGGAAAGCGTCGCCCAAGCCTCGGCCTGACGCGCGGATTCCGAATAGTTGATCGCTCCCGCCTTCGAGGGTCCGGCAA
>JBOHXO010000588.1:0-1578 GCA_050737475.1 Chthoniobacterales bacterium | reverse complement strand
ACCAGGGGCACCGCTCCGGCCCAGCCCTACATGCCCCAGCAGCCGGGCACCCCGCAGGGCGGAACCACGCAGGCTCCACCCCCGACAAATGTGAAGGGCCAGCTCGCCTTCGCGAAACTCACCATTCCGAAAAAAGAAGTTTATGTCGGCGAAGTCATTCCCGTGGAGGCTCAATTTTATTTCGCCAGCGACAAACGCTATGCCCGCGGCCAGGTGGACTTCGAACCACTGACCGACCCACAAGTTTCCGGGGAGGGATTTACCGCTCAAAAACTCGCGCCAAATCCTGATGATTCCGTGGAGATTGTGGGGGACATCCGCTATCGCGTGCTCACGTTCAAAACAGTGATCTCTGCCGTGAAGAGTGGCGAGATGCAAACGCCCATTGCTTCCTACAATGTGCAACTCCGGATTCCCACCGATGGCGGTGGCGGAATTTTTGGCGGAATGATCGGGTTCGCGGAGACGCGCAATGTGGAACTCAAGAGCGAGCCCGTGCCGATCCACGTCAAGGCGCTCCCGGCTCAGGGACGCCCTGCGAATTTCAGCGGCGCAGTCGGCGACTTCACCATCGCAGCCACGGCACAGCCGGAGAAAGCGGCGGCGGGCGATCCGATCACATTGAAGCTCGCGATTTCCGGCCGTGGAAACTTCGACACCATCTCTGATCCCAAACTCTCCGACGCCGATGGATGGCGCCTTTATCCACCCACGAGCCATTTCGAAAAATCGGACACTGTTGGCTACGGAGGCACCAAGTCCTTTGAGTTTCCCATGGTCGCGCAGCAGCCGCAGACACAGACACCGATCGCGGAGTTTTCCTATTTCGATCCCGACAAGGCCAGATATTTTACGATCAAAAGCCTGCCCGTGAAAATCGAGGCCGCAGCCTCCGCAGCAGCCGCACAGCCAGCCGTCGCCACGAACAGCGCCACTCCTCAACCCAGCGCCACACCCGCTCCGGAGGCCGGTGGATCATGGCTTGACCGTGAAAAGAAACGCTCGTGGCAGCCGGTTTTGAAGCAGCCGATTTTCTGGATTCTCAACGGAGCGGCTGCGGTTGTGATCGCCGGATTGATTGTCGCGAAGTTTGTCCGCCGCAGACGCGAAGGTCCGGCCGGCCGGCGTTCGGCGATCAGCCGCGAGCGCGACCGTCTTGTTTCCGAGTTGCGGCGTCCCGGGCTCGCCGACGAGGCATTCTGCGCGAAAGCACTCGAGGCACTCGCTCTCCAGGCCCGCCTCGCGGAGGAACCGGGCGCTTTCGAATTCGTAAGATCGCTCGAATCCCGCGACCGCGATGTGAACGACCTTTACGCCCTGCTTCGCCGCGCCGATGAAATCAAATTCAGCGGTGGCAATCTCGCCACCGGACTTGACGCCACGGAGCGCGATCGGATCGTGGCCGCACTACGGGAGGCATGCCGATGAAAATTCTACTCATTGCATTGTTCGCTGCTTCCGCAGCATTTGGCGCGGATGACGCACCGACGGTATTCGCCGCAAAGGATTATTCGACGGCGATTCGCCGGATGCAGGAGCAGATCTCTGCAGCTCCCAGCGCCGAGGGATATTTCAACC
>JBOHXO010000587.1:0-2576 GCA_050737475.1 Chthoniobacterales bacterium | reverse complement strand
ATCTTGTTGTGACTGATGCCGTGCAGGCTCTGGACGAACATCATCACGGTCGGAATGCCCGCGCGCGACACCTCGGCGGCGTCGTGCAGCGGACCGGACGGCATCCGGTGCGTGACGCCTGCAGTCTCGAGAATGGCCCTGTCGCAAAGCTCGATAAGGTCCGCAGAAAAAGGAATCGGCTCGATGTGCCACAGTCGCTCCCACTCGACGGTGACGCTGCCCTCCGCGGCGAATCGTTCGCTCGCGGCCATGGCCTCGGCATGCATCGCGGCGAGCGCGACGGGATCGAGGTGGCGCTGGTCGAGCGTGATGCGGCATTCGGCGACGACGCTCGTCACGATGCCCGGCTTCGTCGTGCATGAGCCGATGGTGCAGACGCCACGATGTTTTTCCGCAATGCGATAAATCTCCGGGCTCATCTTCGCGGCGGCGAGAAAGGCGTCCTTGCGGCGGTTCATCGGCGTGCTGCCGGAGTGCGCGGCCTGGCCGCGGAACGTGATGGCGTGTCGCTCCACGCCGCATGTGCCGAGCACGACACCGAGCGGCAGGTCGAGATCGAGCAGCACGGGGCCCTGCTCGATGTGCAATTCGAGATAAGCCGCGGCGTTTGCGCGTTCCTTCCCGCTGGCTTTCACGTTTTCAAAAACGATGCCCTGCGTCTTGAGCGCTTCCGGCAGGCTGATGCCATCCTTGTCCACGAGCCCCCTCGCCTCGTCCATGTCCAGCGTGCCGCCGCATGCGGATGATCCGAAAAGGCTTTTTCCAAAACGCGCGCCTTCCTCGTCCGCCCAGTCCACGAGCCGCACGGTCACCGGCGGGCGTCCGTCGTATTGTGCGGCGATGCGGCGGAGGATTTCGAGGCCGGCGAGGACGTTGAGGCAGCCGTCGAGCCAGCCGCCGTTGGGCACGGAGTCCATGTGACCGCCGATGAGGAGCGCCTTGTCGGATTCGCCCTCGAGCGTGGACCAGAGATTGCCGGCTTCGTCCACGTGCGTCTCGACCGGAAGCTCCGCGAGCTTGCCTTTCAGCCATTCGCGAACCTTCGCCCACATCGGCGTGAAGGCGATGCGCTGCGCGCCGTTTTCATTGGCGGAGAACGCGCGCAGTTCCTTGAGGTCGGAAACCGTGCGCGCGGGATTCAGGCTCATGGCAGCGGGGGTTGCGGGAGCAGTGCGAAAACCGCCTGCGGACAGATTCCGACCACGAAGACCAGCACGCCAAGCACGACCATGCTCACGCGGCCAATCATCGAGACGGGCACATCGGGCGCATTTTCCGGAGCGGGGCGCCAATACATTTCGCGCACCACGCGCAGATAGAAATAAAATCCGCAACCGACCGTGAGCGCGCCGATCGCGACGAGCCAGTATTGGTGCGCGTCGAGCGCGACCGTGAAGATGAAGAGTTTTCCGAGGAAGCCAGCGGTGAATGGAATGCCGGCCAGCGAGAGCATCGCGATGAGCATTCCGCCGGCCAGCCATGGAGAGCGGCGCGCGAGACCCGCGAAGTGCGAGAGGTCGTCGCCGCCAACCGCGCGCGAAACCACCGCCATCACGAGGAATGAGAGGAAGGTCATGAGCAGGTATGCCGTGAGGTAGAAGAGGATTGCCAGCTTCGCCGCGTAGCCGCCAAGGCAGGCGACAGCCATGAGCAGATAACCCGCATGGCCGACGCTGGAATAGGCGAGCAGGCGCTTGAGGTTGGTCTGCGGAAGGGCGGCGAGGTTGCCGAAGATCAGCGTCGCGCCGGCGAGGACGGAGATAATTGTGACGATTTTTCCGGACAGCGCGGGATGCACATCACCCACGAAGAAAGGCTCGATGACGCGCACGAGCACGATGAAGCCGGCTGCCTTCGATCCGACGGAGAGGTATGCGGTGACCGGCGTCGGCGCGCCCTGGTAGACGTCGGGAACCCAGAACTGGAACGGGAAAGCGGCGATCTTGAAGCCGAGAGAAATGAGCACGAGGCCGAAGCCGAAGAGCAGCGCGGTGTGCGTGGCTTCGGGAAGGTAAGGCATTGCGGCGGTGATGGCGGCAAGGCTCGTCAGGCCGGTCACGCCGTAAATCCATGTAATGCCGTAGACGATGAAGCCGGTGGAGAGAGCGCCGAGGATGAGGTATTTCGTGCCAGCCTCGAGCGTGGTGTGGCTGCGGCGCATGTAGGCGACCAGCACGTAGAACGAAATGGTCACCAATTCGAGTGAGACGAAGATCGCGATGAAGTCCACGGCGGACACCATCCACATGAGGCCCGCGCACGTGAGCACGGGCAGCGCCATGAACTCGCCGACGCCCGCACCTTTTCCGACGCCGGGCACGAAACGCTCGATCACGGGCGCGTAGTCAATCGTCATGACGAGCATGAGAATGGTCGCGAGGAGCGAGAAGCGCTTGAAGAAGATCGCCAGGGGGTCGGCGGAATAGAACGCGGCGTAGTGCGCGCCCGCGGGCAACTCGGGATTGATGTAAAACGTCGCTGCGAAAACGGCAGCGAGCCCGACGATGCCGGCGTAGGCGACGTAGCGCTTGTCGTCGGACGCGACGAATGCCTCGACCATCAGCAGAACGATGCCG
>JBOHXO010000586.1:0-3114 GCA_050737475.1 Chthoniobacterales bacterium | reverse complement strand
GGCGAATATCGGCGATTCGCAGACTCGAGTCCGCGCCGGACCGATTCCTCATTCCGGGCTTTGTGGATGCGCACGTTCATGTCGAGAGCTCGATGCTGCCGCCGACGGAATTTGCGCGGCTCGCCGTGCGCCATGGCACGGTTGCAACGGTGAGTGATCCGCACGAGATCGCGAACGTGCTGGGCGTGGAAGGCGTGAACTTCATGATCGACAACGCGCGGCATACGCCGTTCAAATTTTGCTTCGGCGCGCCATCGTGCGTGCCGGCCACCGATTTCGAAACGGCCGGCGCGAGGCTCGATGTAAATGCTGTCGCTGATCTGCTCGCGCGTCCGGAAATTGGCTACCTGAGCGAGGTGATGAACTGGCCGGGGGTGCTCGCCGGCGATGCGGACATGCTCGGCAAGATCGCTGTGGCGAAGGCGCTGGGGAAGCCCGTGGACGGCCACGCACCCGGGCTGCGCGGTGCCGATGCCGCAAAATACGCCGCTGCGGGAATCGAGACCGATCACGAGTGCTACACGCTCGACGAGGCGCTCGATAAAATCGCCGCAGGGATGCTCATCGCAATCCGCGAGGGCTCCGCGGCGCGCAACTTCGCAGCTCTCGAGCCGTTGCTGAAATCGCACCCAGACCGTTGCATGCTTTGCTGCGACGACATCCATCCGGACTCGCTCGTGGTCGGCCACATCGAAAAACTCGTGGCGCGCGCGGTTACCGGCGGCGCGGACGTCTTCGATGTGCTTTGGGCGGCATGTGCGAAGCCCGTCGAGCATTACCACTTGTCCGTCGGTTTGCTGAGGGTGGGGGATGCCGCGGATTTTGCAGTCGTTGAAAATCTCACGAACTTTCGCGTGCTTGAAACGTGGATCGCCGGCCAATGCGTGGCGCGCGATGGAGTCTCGCTTCTTCCGTCCGTCGAAGTGACGCCGCTCAATCGCTTCGGCGCATCCGTGATTGATGTTTCACAGCTCCGTGTTCCCGCCACGACTGGCGCCGTGCATGTGATCGAGGCTCTCGACGGTCAGCTTATCACCGGCCATCTCGAGCTGGAGATGGTGGCGGAGGGAGGATTTGTCCCGGCAGATCCGGAGCGGGATATTTTAAAAATTGCAGTGGTGAATCGTTATGCTGACGCGCCGCCGGCCGTGGGATTCATCCGTGGCTTCGGTTTGAGGCATGGCGCGATTGCCTCATCCGTCGCTCACGACTCGCACAATGTCGTGGCTGTCGGCGCGTCGGACGAATGCCTCTGCCGTGCGATCAATCATGTGATCGCTTCGCGCGGCGGTGTTTGCGCGACGGATGGAAGTGACGATCGCCTGCTGCCGCTGGAAATTGCGGGCCTGATGTCCGTGCTCGATGGCGACGTGGTGGCTGAGCGTTACGCGGAGGTCGCGGATTTTGCACGTTCGCTCGGCTCGCCGCTTCGCGATGCGTTCATGACGCTTTCGTTCATGGCGCTGCTCGTCATTCCCGACCTCAAGATGAGCGACCGGGGATTGTTTTCCGGGAAGCGATTCGAATTCGTGAAGTAAGGAAAGCGGGACGCGTGTAGCAATGCGTCCCTCCCATTTTTACGCGGGCAGCGGATATTGTGCGGTGAGTGCGGTTACGCGTTTTCGCACGGCGGCGAGTTCCGCCTCGTCGTTGCGGGCTTCCAGCGCGGCGTGGATGAGGTCGGAAATTTCCATCATCTCCTCTTCCTTCATTCCGCGCGTGGTCATGGCCGGTGTGCCGACGCGAATGCCGCCGGTTTTCGTGATCGGCTCGGTGTCGAATGGGATCGCGTTTTTGTTCACGGTGATCGCGGCATGGTCCAGCGCGGTCTGCGCCTCGACGCCGGTGAGGCCGCGCGGGCGCAAGTCCACGAGCATCACGTGATTTTCCGTGCCGCCGGAGGTGATGGTGTAGCCGAGTCGCGTGAGACTGGCGGAGAGGGCCTTCGCGTTTGTCACGATCTGCTTTGCGTAGGTTTTGAATGACGGCTGGAGCGCCTCGAGCAGGCACACCGCCTTGGCCGCGATCACGTGCATGAGCGGGCCGCCCTGCACGCCGGGGAACATGAGGGCATCCACTTTTTTGGCATACTGCTCCTTGCAGAAAATGAGGCCGCCGCGTGGTCCGCGCAGGCTCTTGTGCGTGGTCGTGGTGACGAAGTCCGCAAACGGGATCGGCGACGGATGCTCGCCACCCGCAACGAGTCCGGCGATGTGCGCCATGTCCACGAAAAGATAGGCGCCGACGGAATCCGCGATCTCGCGCATGCGTTTGAAATCAATGATGCGCGGATAGGCCGATGCGCCGGCGGTGATCATTTTGGGTTTCACCTCGTCGGCGGTTTTCGCGAGCGCGTCGTAATCAATCGCGCCGGTCTCCGGGCTCACGCCGTAGTGCGTAACCTCGTAGAGCTTGCCGGAGAAATTCGCCTTGTGGCCGTGGGTGAGGTGGCCGCCGTGGGCGAGATCCATCGTGAGGATTTTGTCGCCGGGCGTGAGCACGCTGAAATAGACGGCAGCGTTTGCCTGCGAGCCGCTGTGCGCCTGGACGTTCGCGTGCTCGGCTCCGAAAAGCTGCTTTGCGCGCGCGATGGCGAGCGACTCGACGACGTCCACGTGCTCGCATCCGCCATACCAGCGACGGCCGGGATAGCCCTCGGCGTATTTATTCGTGAGGCACGAGCCTTGAGCCTCCATCACGGCGCGGCTGGTGTAATTTTCCGACGCGATCAATTCGACGTGCTCGGCCTGCCGGCGCGCCTCGGCGTGGATGGCTGCGGCGATTTCGGGATCGGTGGACTCGACGTGCGGGATGGTTTCGGATGATTCGATGATCATGGGAGTGGATTGGTCTATGAATTTTAAAATGGAGGGGAGCGCGCGCTTGATGGCGTCCTTGCAGCGCGCGTAGACCTCGGGGCCCTGGCCGATCGGATCGGGCACGTCGAGGGCGGATTCCTCGAACTCGCGCAGCAGGTGCGCCTTGCCGGCTGCGGCGGGGAAGAGCAGCTCGAGCAGGCCGAGATGGTCGCGTGTCATCGCGAAGATGACGTCGGATTTTTCGATGAGCGCCTCGGTGATGGGCTGGCTGCGGATGCTGGAAATATCAATGCCC
>JBOHXO010000585.1:0-4161 GCA_050737475.1 Chthoniobacterales bacterium | reverse complement strand
ATCTCGGCCCGGACCAGAACATGAAGGACGAAAGCGCCAAGAAGCTCGCCGAGAAGGACGGCATGGAGAAAAAGCCGAAGGTCGTCAGCTCCAATTCCCCGTCGTCATTCGGCGTCGGCGAGGGCGTGGACGGCGTCATCTACGCGACCACGTCGCTGGCCGACGGCTCGGTCGTCGTGGGCGGAAATTTCGACACGGTCAACGGCCAGCCGCGCCAGAATCTCGCATGCTTCAAGCCCGACGGCTCGCTCGACACGACCATGTTTGCAGGCGCGGACGCCGGGGTGGACGGCACCGTCTACGCGCTCGCCATTGACGCGAAGGGCAACGTGCTCGTCGGCGGTTATTTCAGCGTCAATACCGGCCAGGGCGACCCACTGCAGAATTTCGTGCGCTTTGCGGGCGGCAAACTCGACCCCGCCTTCACCGCGGGCCTCAGTCCGAACGGCGCGGTCTATGCCATCACCGTCCAGCCGAAAGGCCAGATCGTGGTCGGCGGCGAATTCACCCAGGCTGGCGCGCAACTGCGGCGCAATCTCATCCGCTTCAAGCCCGACGGCACGCTCGACGGCCCCATCGCATCCGCCGACGCCAGCACCGGCGCGGTGCGCAGCCTCGTGTCGCTCTCGAACGGCGGAGTGCTCGCCGGTGGCTCGCTCGAGATCGCCGGCCAGACCGCGCGCAACATCCTCATCGCGCCGTAAGCTCGAATCTCGCGCAATGGCTCACCATGGAGGACATGGAGAGCATGGAGAAAATTTCTTCCACTGCTTCTCATCCTCCATGGGCTCCATGCCCTCCATGGTTCCCCTCCAGCGTTTGAAGGAAAGCGCCTACGAGCTCGCGCTGCCGTAGCTCCGCACCGCGGACATCCACACGGCCCGCGTGGCCAGCAGCATCGCTGCGGTCACCGCGAGCAATTGCAGCACGCTCCAGCCGGGCGAGTCCGCGGCTTTCGCCAGCACACGCGCAGGCACATTCGCCACGAGAATGACCGGCAGCACCCAGCTGAACACGAATTTGAAAACGCCCGTGTAGATCACGTCGGGATAGCGGCCGATCGAGAGCAGGCTGAAGTAGCCGTGGATGAGTCCCTCCGCGCGCACGATCCAAAAACTGCACGCGGCCAGCGCGAGCATCACGCCGTAATGCACCGCCACGCCGCAGCCGATGCACACGAGATAAAGCACGAACTGCCCCGCCGTGGGCATCACGCCAAGCTTCCACAGCGCCGTCGCGACGAACGCAAGACCGACGCCGACGTTCACGAGGCTGTCCAGGCCGAACTGCTTCACCGACGCGGCAAACTGCGCATCCACGGGCAGCATGAGCAGGAAATCCATTTTGCCCGTGCGCACAAGCTCCGGAATGTTCGACACGTTCATGAAAAACAGCGCCTGGAACAATTGCGAGATCACCTGGTGCGTGCCGATGAGCAGCACCATCTCCCATTTCGTCCAGCCCCCGATGCTCGACGTGTAGGAAAAAATCACCTCTATGAAAACGATCTGCCCGAGGAACCAAAGCAGCTCGACCGCCATCCAGAGCAGGAAGTTCGCCTTGAAGCTCATGTCGCGAATGAGCGAGTTGCGGACCATGATCGAGTAGATCTCCGCGTAGCGTCGCAGGGCGGCGGTCATTTGGAGGGAGGACAGGGCCCCGCCCCCGTCTTGAAACCCAGCACGAAGCGCGCGACGCGGCCCGAGGCGTCCGCGGCATCGAGACGGTCGAGATTTTGTTTCCAGCCGCGCCAGACACGGGCGTTGTTTGCAAAAGTTTTGCCCACCGCCTCCGCAAGCTGCTCGGGGCCGCCCAGCGCCTGCGCGCCGACACCGAGTCGTTCGATGAGCGCGATATTCCCCTCCTCCTGCCCCGGCACGAGATGGCTCACGAGGAACGGACACCGCGCGGCAATCGCCTCCTGCACGATGGCGCCGCCCGCCTTGCCGATGAACGCGTGATGCTCGCAGAGCAGCCGCGGCATGGCGTCGGTCCATCCAATGAGCTGGTGCTTCCCGCTGCTCAATAGGCCGGATTCATTCACCGCGTCGAAGATGCGCACATGCCTGCCGGCAACGACCGTGAGCTCGACATCGGGCAATTCCGTGAGCGCCTGAATCTGGCGAAGCGTGAGGCGTATTTGTGTCGAAGGCATGAACAGCAGCTTCCATGGCGCGTCCGCGGTCGCAGGAATCGGCGTCGCAGATGCGAAGAAAAGTGACACGGGAAAACCAAGCGGATGAACGATTGCCGGCGGCACACCGCGCGAGACGAGCAGCTGCTCCGTCTCGGCATCGGCAACGACAAACGCGTCCGACAGGCAACGGTGCCATGCGGAATTCACGCCCACCGAATCCGTGACCACCGTGACGAACGGCATGCGAACCCCGAGGCGGCTTTTTTGAATTTTGCGAAACAGGTAGGCGTAAAGTGGGTAGGTCGCGACAATGATGTCCGGCCGAAAATCGCCGATAATGCGCTCGAGTTCCTTGCGCAGCGGACCGGTCGTCCACATCGCGCCTTCCATCCAGCCGGGACGGTCAAGCCAGAGGAAAATGAGCCGCCAGAGCCATGGCGCGCGATTGATCGCAAACGAGTAGCCGACCTTCACCGTGGAATTCACGCGCGGCGTCGCGTTCGCATAAAGATCACCGACCCGGACCTCCGCTTCGCCCGTGGCCTCGAGGGCGTCGCGAATGCTGCGCGCCGCCGTGTTGTGTCCCTCGCCAAAGCCCGCCGTGAGCACGAGCACCCGCTTCATATCAGCGCGTCAATCGAGTGCCTTGAGCGCCTTTCGCGCACGGTCCCTGGTCTCTTCGTCGTCCTTTTCACGCGACGGCATTTCTAGGGCCTTTTTGAGCACGGCACGAGCTTCATCTTTGCGGTCGAGTGCCGCCAGCGTGCGGCCAAGTTCCACCTGATTGAGCAGGCGTTTCGGATTCAACGCAACGGCCTTTTGAAAACATTCGAGCGCCTTTTCGTCCGAGGCCGGAGGCAGCTTCCCATAAAGCGTCTCGGCCAGAAACTTCACCGGACCGCTGAGGTTCGCGACCTCGTAATTCCAGCGGCCGAGAATGTGCCATGCGAGATCATCCTTGGGGTCGAGTTCAACGGCTTTCTGTGCCTCCTGCAGGATGAGGCGCGAGTCCTGCATGCGCTCCTTCGCCGGCCTCAGGTAGGAAATTTTCCCGTAAACGATGGCGAGCGAGAGGTGTGCCTGCGCGTTGTCGGGATCAGCCTTCACAGCCTGCTTCGCGTAATCGAGCGCCAGCGCGCCAAGTTCGTCCGCCTTCGCGCCGGAATCGGACATCTGCTGCGCGTATTGCTTCGAAATGCGGCGCAGAATTTCCGAATCGCCCGGCCGCAGCTTGTCCGCCTTGAGATAAATCAACATCGCGTCGCCGTTTCGATTCTTCGCGTCGAGCGCGTCGCCCTGGCGGATCAATTCGTCCACGGACTGCGCGTGCAGCGGCGAAAGCAGCGCAAGAATGAGCAGCCCCAGCGCGATTTTCATTTTCGGAATCGGTAGTGCGAAACGTGCCACTCGCGGCCGCCGCGATAACCCCACAACTCGGCGCAGGCCATGAAGAACACCCGCCAGTAGGCGCGCCATTTCGATGCATCCGCCTCGCCGTAGGTCCTGGCGAGGATCGGACGGATCGCCGCGGCGTTGGCGTCCATGTTCGCCAGCCACGCTTCCGAGGTGCGCTGGTAATGCGTGCCGCTCACGCGCCAGTGGTCCTCGATTTTCAAATCGTCCTGGAAGTAGAGCAGCAGGTCGTCCGAGGGCATCGTGCCGCCTTCGAAAAAATAGCGCGTGATCCAGTCCGACGGATCCGTGCCGTCGAAATGATAGGCATATTCGCGGTGCGTGAAGATGTGCACGAAGAGCTTGCCGCCGGGCCGCAGCCACGACGCGATGCGCGCCATCAGCCGCTGGTAGTTTTTCATGTGCTCGAACATCTCGACGCTCACCACGCAGTCGAACTGCTGCTCGATATTGAAGTCGTTCATGTCGCGCGTGTGGATCGTGACATTCCCGAGCCCACGCTCGCGGCATTGTTCCTCGATGTGTGCGCGCTGGGTCGCGGAGTTCGAGACCGCGGTGATTTTTGCGTTGGGAAATTTCTCCGCCATCCACAGCGTGAGGCTGCCCCAGCC
>JBOHXO010000584.1:0-3714 GCA_050737475.1 Chthoniobacterales bacterium | reverse complement strand
CAATAGCCAATACCGTTTACAAAGCCCTCCGGGGGGCGAGACTGGCCTCCCGGGTTTCAAGCTAAGTGTCTCGCCGCGCGGCCGGAAATTACTTTCCTATTCAGGACTTCGTCCGAAGAAGGCGTCTCTTAAGCGCGATCGCAAGCGCAGCGATCCCCATTATCGCTCCGTAACTCGATGGCTCGGGGACACCTGAGAGATTCAGCTCGCGCCAGAAGAAATTGCCGTTGCTGGACTGCTCTGCGTCGTTGTAAACGCGGATTTGGTCAATCGAGCCGCCTCCCAGAGCATTGCTGAATGCGCCTCCGAAATTCGCGTTATACCCAGTGGCGGTTTTCGTGAACGTGAAGGTATTCCACGTATCGAAACCGTAGGCAATTCCGGTGGTGGTTCCGTTTACACCGATGGCAGGCCGCGGACCGTTTGAATAACGCCACACACCCCCCGGATTGTTTCCGCGAAAATAGAGGGAAAAAACCACAGTCCCACCGGATAGCAATTCGATGCCAACGTCCTTGTCCGTGCCGACCCATTCAAGCGCCAGGTCAATCTTCAAAACCTGACCGGTCAGCAGTCCGCCGCCCACAAACGCGTGGGTCGCCAGAGGCTGCGCACTCGGCCCGGTGCTGGTGCTATACCACGCGGGTGGAACCGCGAATGGGTTGAACGTATTGGTCCCCCCACCCGTCATGGTCCACACATCCACCGCCGTTCCCCCGGGGTTGCGGGTGGCGTCCGGATTCGAGCCCGGCGCGGCCGTTGCCGTATAGCTGTAATTGGTGGCTGCCATTGCCGCACACGGAAGAAGCCCTAACAACAATGCGAGATATTTTTTCATAAGGGGACTACAGGTTTCTAAAGGGGAGAAACATCGTTCGGGGGATGAAGTTTACAACTATTGTTATCGGTAACAGACTTTATTTATACAGTCAACTGCTTATTTTGAAAAAAATAACGCGCCGGCTCATTTCATGTCCTCCAGCCGGACGGCATCCATTTTGACCGAGCCGCCCCGCTGTCCCTGTTGCGGTGACACCACAATGAGGACACGAAGGCCGTCCACGGGGGCTGTGCCGATCACCTCGAGCGGCGTCCACTTGGAGTAAGGCAGGGCGGCGCTGGCAGCGGCGAGGTCGAACGTCTTGCTCGCCACCGTGACCTGCGCGCCGTTGATCGTGGACTCCAGACGGAGTTCAATGGATTTCGGCGAGCCGCCGAAGTCCGGCTTGTCCAAAAATACAGGCACCACAAAACGATATTTGCTCCCGGCCTTGATGAAGAGGGCATCCTGGAACATGCCCGAGTTGTCGTCGCTCTTCGTCTCCCAGTGCTTGTAGGCCATCATCGCGGTCCCGATTTTCACCGGCTTCCAGTCCGTGACCCGGGCCACCCCCTCGCCCCACGTTCCCCAATGATCCGCGCTGACTTCCGACGAGCCCGCGGTTTCGAAGGACGTGTTTTGAAGATGCGGCGCCGTGCCGACGGTGGGAGGCGTGGGAGCGGGCTGCGCGAGGAGGAATCCGGGGCTCCCCAACGCGATGACGATGAATGCTGCGATGCGAGTTTTCATGGTTTTGCGGAAATCATCTGGAGGTTCCGAATCGGCGTGGCCGCCAAATGGTAGGGGTCGTGGCTGAGCAGAGCGTAGCCTGCCTGCACGGCATCCGGCAGCGCGGGCGCCGGCTCATCCGAGACAATTTTCATCGCATTCGCGGACTCCGCCACCGAGCAGCGCAGCCGGCCGCCTTGCCGCTCCAGCCGCAGGCGCGCGGGCAGTTGGATGCTGCCGAGGCTTTTCTGCTCGACCGGGGCGCGGGCCGTGTTGCGAACCGCAAGGGTCAGTTCTCCGTTGGGAAAAATGTGCAGGTAGGCAAGCGGCGCATTCGAGTCGTTGCTTGCGCGAATCATCAATCCCGCCTTCGCGTATTTTTCAGAGGCGGCAAATCCGCCGATTTCCACCTCGAAGGCAAAATCCCCCGAGGCAGGCTGCTGCAAAAAATAAAATGCGTCGTCCTCGCGGTTGATGTCGAACCCACCGCCGTAAACGACGACCGGGCCCGCGCCGGCCTTCGCCGGAAGCACCACGCCGCCTGCCGGTGTCGAATCGCCGACGTTCAACCCGTGCCACGCGTCCACGGCATTCGCGCTTCCGGCGGGAACTTCGCCGACGGGCTCGGGATATTTGGTGAGCGCGAGTTTTGGAAAATCCTTCGCGGTGTAAACGTTGCGGAGCGACTCATCGAGCGACCAGTCCGCCGCACCGATCGCGGTAAAAAACTTCCGCATGTCGTCCAGCGAGGCCTGGCGCGGATCGGGCGGCGCCAGCGGAGCGGTATTGGCCACGAGCGACCAGTTGTCCTTCGAAATACCGCCCTCCTTCGAGATGGCCTTGTAGCACCACATCGTGTGCGCCCATTTTGCAGCGTCGAAAATCTCGACGTAGGTGCGCATCACCGCATCGCCGCCGGTGGCGGAGAGCACCACATTGTATTCGCCGACGAGAAACGGAACGTTGATTTTGCGGAGCAACCGAACACGCGCGGGAAGATCGTAGGAAAGGAATTGCGCGTGCCCGTCGAGCGAGCGATCGCGGCTGAAGAGCGCCGGATAAAAATGCTCGGTCAGCCCGACGTTGCTCCACTTTTTCCAAAACGATGCGGGATAAAACAAGGAGCCGCGAATTGTTCCCGCCACGAAGACCAGGTGCTGGTCGCCCTCCGCGCGGATGGCGGTGAGAATCCGATCGCACAACGACACCATCGCCGCCTCGACGGAAAAATTTCCGCCATCGCTGAACGGCTCGTTGAGCAGGTCGAAGGCCGCGACGCGCGGATCGTTTTTGTAACGCTGCGCAAGACGCCGCCAGATTTCGATCGTGCGCTTCTGGTTCTCCGGGTCCGTCCAAAGCCGGTTCGAGCCGACCTCGCCGCAGGGCTGATCGGTGCTTTGTCCGCCGGGCGCGCCGTGCAGATCGAGAATGACGCGGGTGCCGTGCTTGCTTCCCCACTCGAGCGCCTTGTCAATCCACGCGTAGCCGGCCTCGAGCGGTTTGCCGTTGTCCTCGATCACGGAATAGTGAATCGGCAGCCGCGCGACATTCATGCCGCACGATTGGATGACCGCGAAATCCTTTTCGGTGATCCACGTCGAGCGATGGAGATCGAGCAGCTTCGCGGTTTCCTCCGCGCCGAAACGATCCTTCAAAATATCGAAAAAGGTTTTTTGATCCGGAATTCCCTCGATTCCAAAAAGCCACATTTCCAGCGTGAGCCAGTTGCCGAGATTCACACCGCGCAACGTCACCGTGCGGCCGGTGCCGTCCACGATTTTATCGCCCTGCGCGCGCAGCAGCCCGCCATTTTCCTGAGCTGCGACGCTCGAAGAAACCGCACACGCAAAAAACAACACAGCGAGGGCGACCGCGGAAATTTTCATGACCTGCGGCGACGCACCAATCCATGAACCGCAAGGACCATCAAGCCCGCGCCCATGTAAATTCCGACGGTGGGTTCCGGTATCGCCGCGACGACCGAGATTGCGAAGGCCTCCGTCTTTCCGCTGGTGTTGATGCCGTAGCCGACGATGCGGCCGGAATCGTTGATGCCCGTCGCGTATTGGAGCGACCAGCCCGTGCTGCTCGCGAGCTGGCTGAGATCAATCATCTGTCCGCCACTGTAAAGAAACGCGTGGAGGTCGCCGCCCGAGGTGTAGCTC
>JBOHXO010000583.1:0-3804 GCA_050737475.1 Chthoniobacterales bacterium | reverse complement strand
CGCCGAGCACATGGGAGGCGGAACGAACGGCGCTGCCGCCGCGAAGCCCGCGGTCGTTGTCCCCGAGACCACGACGGTTGCGGAAGTGGATCTTGATGCGCTTTCCGACGACGACCTCGATCACCTGCTCGACGGTGACACGGAGAAAGCCGGAGTCTGAAAAATATTCATGTCCCAGGAGAATCGAAATCGCCTCAAGGAAATGCTCGCCAGCGGCGAAGCGCGTTTGCAGCCGCTCACTTTTTCGCAAAGGGAATTGTGGGAGGCGTCGCCGGTGCCCGTCGCGGAATCCTCGAACCACATTTGCACGTTCATGGAAGTGCGTGGGGCGATCACCGACGCCGAATGCCTGGCCGCGCTGCAACTCGTCGTGGACAGGCAGGAAGTGATGCGGCTGTCCATTCTACCGGGCAAGGATCAGCCGCTGCAGTTCATCCGGAAGACGCGCGCGGCGGTGATGAAGATCAGCACTCTCTCGGCCGATCCCGACGCGCTCGAGGAGAAGTTGAGGACGATTTTCGAGGAGCCGTTCGATCTTTTGAAAGGCCCGCTTTATCGCGTGGAGGTGATTCGCCGCGGTCCCGACGATCTCGTGCTCGCGTTCGCGATTCATCATGCGATCGCGGACGGCTGGACGCTGGGCGTCTTCGTCGAAGACCTCGCCGCCGCATATTTGCAGGTCCGGATGGGAGTCGCGGGTGCGCTGCCGGACGTGCCGCTTTCCTATACGGCATGGGCGGCGGCTGAACGCGATTTTTGGAATCCCGAAAAGCTCGAGCAACGCGGCCAGTTCTGGATCGAACGACTCGCCGGCGCGCCGCGGTTGTGGGATGCGGTGACGAATGATGCGCCACGAGTTCTTGCGCGGGACGTTTCCTTTATCGGATCGAATGTCACGCAGGCCGTGCGAAATCTCGCCCGCCGTGCCGACGCCACGCTCTTCAGCACATTGCTGACCGCCTTTCAACTCGCGCTCTCGCAATGGACCGGTGCGACCGACATCGTGGTAGGCACGCCGGTGGCCAATCGCACCAAGCAGAGCGTGCGCGAGACGATGGGCTATTGCTCGGGCAACGTCCCCATCCGCGGCGAAATTCGCGCCGATCGGACGCTCGAGGAAAGCGTGCGTGAGATGCATTTGAACGCGATGGATGCCTTCGCCAACGCGATGCCGTTTGCCGAACTCGTGCGGGCGGTGGGCGATCCGCCCAGCGCGGACCACAACCCGATTTTCGACGTTCGCTTCGCGCTGCAGAACCATCCCATTCCCGACATCACGGTGCCCGGCATGTCCGTGCATTTGCGAATGCGTTCCACGGGGACGGCGCGCTTCGATCTCGGCTGCGAGATCACGGAATCCGGCGACGAGCTCGAAGTCGTCTGGGTCTATCGCCCGAAAGTTTTTTCGCGTGCGGACGTCGAAAACATCGGCAATTTGTTTGTCGCCGTGCTGGAGGGAATCGCCACTGCGCCGGAAAGCCGTGCCGGCGTCCTCACGACCAGATGATCGACATGTCTACGACCGCCATCATCCCGGATCACGTTGACGAGCCGCATTGGGTCACCCGCGCGGCCTTTCCCATCCTTTCGATCGCGCTGGTGATTGCGCAGATTGCCATGGGCTTCGCGCTGTATCACGGCCACATCTGGCTCGTCGTGCTGCTCGTGCCCGTGGTGAGCCACCTCATGCATGGCCAGTTGATCGGCTTCCACGAGGCATCGCACGGGTTGCTGCGAAAGAGCCGGAGCTTGAATGATTTCGATGGTCAGTTGATCGGAATTTTCAGCTTCATGCCATTCACGCTCTATCGCGCCACGCACCAGACGCATCACATGCATCTGGCCAGCGAGCGCGACGAAGAGCTGTGGCCGTTCGTTGTGCCCAGGATTTCGCGCGGTCGGCGCGTGCTCTTCGCATTTCTCGAACTTTCGGCCGGCATCATTTTCACGTCCTTCCTTTTCTTTCGCACGTTTTTCCGCCGCAACTCGCCAATCCGCGCCCCCAAGGTGCGCCGGCGAATCTGGAAGGAAATCGCGCTCATTGCGGTGGTCTGGAGTGCGATCGTCGTCGCTGTCACCTGGTGGCACGTGTGGCCGTATTTTCTATGCCTGTTTCTCATTCCGGCGGTCATCGCGGCGAACCTGCAGAGCTGGCGCAAATATATCGAGCACGTCGGAATGACCGGGCACACGCCGAACAGCGCGACACGCAGCATCGTCTGCCGCACATGGCTCGGAAACCTCGTCGCTTTCACGCTTCTTCACGAGCCTTACCACGGCGTGCATCACGAGCTTTCGGGCGTGGGACATGCGGATCTGCCGCGCTTTGCGTCGGCGCTGGAGCCGAAGACGCCCGGGGATGTGCCGCCATTTCCGAGTTACCGGCACGCGTTCCTCCATCTGCTGCGCAGCCTCGGGAATCCGCGCGTGGGCGCCCAATGGCGGGACGCGGCATGAGCGATAAATCCTCCCGAACAATTTTTGAGGCAGAGGGACTGACCAGGATTTTTGACGACGGCAGCGTGCAGGCGCTGCGAGGGGTGGAGCTTCGCGTTGTCGAAGGTGAGTTCGTCGCCATTACCGGTCCCAGCGGCTGCGGAAAGTCCACGCTGCTCCAGATGCTTGGCGCGCTCGACCGGCCGACGGGCGGTGTGCTTCGTTACCGCGGCGATTCGATTCCCGATCTGCGCGATCCGGCCGCCTACCGCGCCCGCGAGATCGGATTTATTTTTCAAGCCTTCCATCTCCTGCCCACGTTCACCGCGCTGGAGAACGTCCAGATTCCGATGTTCGAGACCGATCGAACGACGTCGAAGCGAAAAGCGCGGGCACGCGAGCTTTTGAAATCGGTCGGCCTCGAGCATCGCCTCGACCATTTTCCATCGAAGCTTTCCGGCGGCGAGCGCCAGCGGGTGGCAATCGCACGCAGCCTTGCCAACGAGCCATCCGTGCTGCTCGCCGACGAACCGACCGGCAATCTCGATAGCGAGAATGCCCTCATGATCATGGACCTCATCGGCCGGCTCCATCGTGAACAAGGCGTCACCTTCGTGCTCGTCACGCACGATCCATCCGTCGCGCAAAGGGCCACACGCACGATCACAATGAAGGACGGGCGCATCGTGCCATGACTTTTTTGATGATCGTTTTCCGGGGGCTTGCGCGGCGTCCTGTGCGGACCGCGCTCACGCTCGGAGGTATTTCCATCGGCATCGCCGCCGTGGTGGCGTTGGTGGGAATTTCACGAGGGTTCGAGAAAAGCTGGGGCACGGGCATGGAGGCGCGCGGCACCGACATCGTGGTGAACAACATGAGCAGCTCGCTCATGCCGACGCCATTCGACGCCGCTGCGCGGGATCGCATTGCAAAGCTTCCGCATGTTGACGCGACCTCCAGCCTGCTCGTGCAGTTGATGGGAGTGGAGGACGCGTCCATGATGATCATCTCCGGTCGTGAGTGGGGCGGCTACGAGTGGGGAAATCTCAAGCTCGTCTCGGGCCGCCTGCCGCGTGATGCCGCGGAGCCGGCGGTTGTGCTCGGCCGGAATGCCGCTGAAGTGTTGAAAAAGAAAATCGGCGATCCGATCCAGATTGATACGCGCGAGCTGACGGTTGTCGGCATCGTGGACGGCGGAGCGTGGGTGGAGAACGGCGCGGTGATCCTCTCGCTCCCGTTGCTGCAGGACATCACCGGCAACCAGAATCGAATCAACATCATCGATATTCGCGTGGCGCCGTCCACGAGCGAAGCGCAGATCAAAGACCTCTGCAAACAGATCGACGTGCTGATTCCTGAGGCCAAGGC
>JBOHXO010000582.1:0-4817 GCA_050737475.1 Chthoniobacterales bacterium | reverse complement strand
TCGCGGTCTCGCTCGCCTTGATCGCGTGGATTTTTCACGACGGCCACAAACGCGCAAAGATCGCCGACGCGCTCCAGCAGGCCTCCCAAAGCGGCACATTGTGGTGGTTCGCACCCGCGCTCGCAGTCTTCGGAATCGTCCTGTTGATCCAGACCCAGCGCTGGCAGCTCCTGCTGCGCGCCATCGGCATCCACTTCGCGTGGACCCGCACGTGGCGCCTCACGATGATCGGCATGTTCTTCAACTTCGTCCTGCCGGGAGCGACCGGCGGCGATGTGGCGAAAATTTTCTACGCGATGCGCGAGGCCCGTTCCGAGAAGGCCGCCGCCTTCCTCAGCGTCGTGCTCGACCGGGTGCTCGGCCTCCTCGCGCTGGCCTTCGTGTCGCTCGGCGTCGTCGCCTGGAAATTCAACATCCTCATGAGCACGCCCATCGCACAAGGTCTGCTCGTCACGATCGTTCTCATCCTCGGTGGCTCCGTCATCGTGACGATTGCCGCCGTCATCGTGGCCACGCGTCACCTCGAAAATCGCCTGCCCGAACGCATGCCGCTTCGTCGCGGCATCCTCGACCTTGCCGTCGCGATTCGCCGCTACTCGGGCGCCCCGCGCACGCTGCTCGCCGCATTCGCCCTCTCGGTCGTCGTCCATCTGCTGATCTTTTCCGTCTTTTATTTTTCCGCGCGCGCATTCCTGGCCGGACTCAATATCGCGGACATTTTTTCCGTGATGCCGATCATCAATACCGTCACCGCCCTGCCCATCAGCCTCCAGGGAGTCGGCGTGCGCGAAAATCTTTTCGAGCAACTCCTCGGCGGCCTCTACGGCACCCAGCCGGCCATCGCCGATCTCGTGTCCCTCGGCGGCTATCTCGTCAACGTGGTTTGGAATCTCGTCGGCGGCGTGGTCTTCATGTTCTACCGCCCGTCCGACGGCCGGACCGCGAGCTTGAAGGAAATGCAGGCCGCCACGCAGGACGTCGCGGAGCATCCCACGCCATGAACCGTCGCGACCGGCCCAAAGTGATCGCGAATTTCGCGATGACCGCAGACGGCAAGGTCACCACGCGCAATCGCACGCCGGCCGATTTCACGTCGCCGCGCGACAAGCAACGCCTCCTCGAAATTCGCGCCATGGCCGACGCCATTCTCGTCGGCCGCAACACCGTCGCCACCGACACGATGAGCCTCACGCTCCCCGACAAGGCTCTGCAAACAGCCCGCCGCGCGAAGGGCCTCGCCGCCCAGCCGCTGCGCGTCATCGTGAGCAACCGCGCAAATCTCGATCCGCATTGGAAAGTATTCCGCACGCGCGGAGCGCGACGCATCGTCTTCCACTCCGCGCCCGTTCCCGCCGCGAAGCACAAGTCGCTCGAACCGCTCTGCGATCTCCGGAAATTTGACGATATCGCCGGCATGCTCACCACGCTCCGCAAAACCTACGGCGTCCGCACACTGCTCTGCGAAGGCGGCCCCACATTGCTCCGCTCGCTCGTCGAGTCGGACGCCCTCGACGTGCTCCATCTCACGATCGCACCGCTCGTTTTCGGCGGGAAGGATGCGCCGACGCTCACCGGCACGAATTCGGATTTCCTGAAATCCATCGCGCACTTCCAGCTCGAATCCATGCGCCGCGTCGGCGATGAGTGCTACCTCCGCTATCGCGCGGTGCGCAAATGAACACCGAAAGCAGCATCGTCATCCGCGCACCGAAGCAACGCATCTTCGAAGTCACGTCCGACCTCTCGCGCTGGCCGGCGCTGCTTCCGCACTACCGCTACATCACCTACCTCGAGCGCGGCGACGACCGGCACATCGTCAAAATGGCCGCGCACCGCGACGGCATCCCGATCTCGTGGGTCTCCGAGCAGATCATTGACCGCGAGCGCATCGAAATTCGCTTTCTCCACCTGCGCGCCTTCACGAAAGGCATGGCCGTCGTCTGGACATTCGACGAAACACCCGACGGCACGCTCGTCCGCATCATCCACGATTTGAAATTCCGCATCCCACTCCTCAAGCCGCTCGCCGAACCGATCATCGGCGGATTCTTCATCGAAAACATCGCGAACAAAACGCTCCGCGAGTTCAAAAAATACCTCGAAACATGAAAGCCGCCCTTCATTTCGCATTCCGCATTTCGCATTTCGCATTTTGAAAAAACGCGCCGTCATCACGGGCCTCGGCCCGATCACCTGCGTCGGGATCGGAAAGGACGCATTCTGGTCCGGGCTCCTCGCGGAAAAGAGCGGCATCTCGCTTCTCACGCGTTTCGACACATCGTCCTTCCACGCCCATTGCGCGGGCGAGATTCACGACTTCGATCCGAAGAAATGGTTTCCGCCGCACCGCCTCAAGCGCCTCGATCGCTACGCGCAATTTTCCGTCGCCTCCGCCTACCTTGCGCTCGAGGACGCCGGCCTTTCCTTTTCGTCGAACGATCCGCAAACCCGCGTCGGCGTGAGCTATGGCACGGCGCTCGGCGGCATCGCCAATGCGGAGTCCGAGAATGCCGCATTTCTCGCCGGCGGTCCAAAAGCCGTGAACCAGACCCTCGCGCTGCAGGTCTTCGGCGGTTCGGCGCATTCCAATATCGCCATCGAATTCGGCCTGCAGGGCGTCGGCACCACGAATTCCAATAGCTGCGCCTCCGGCCCCATCGCCATTGGCGAAGCGCTTCGCTACATCCGCGACGGCATGGCCGACGTTCTCATCGCGGGTTCCGCCGAGGCGCCGCTCAGCCCGCTCACCTACGGCGCATTCGATCTCATCAAGACGATGAGCCGCGGCAAACCGCCCGCAGCATGCCGGCCGTTCGATGCAAAGCGTGATGGATTTGTGATGGGCGAAGGCGCGGCCGCACTGGTCGTCGAGGAATACGGGCACGCCAAAAAACGCGGCGCGCGCATCTACGCCGAGGTCCTCGGCTACAGCCTGAGCAACGACGCGAATCACATGACCTCGCCGCACCCCACCGGCGCGCCCGCCATGCGCACGATGCGCGAGACGCTCGTGGATGCGCAGTTGAACCCGATGGACATTGATTACATCAACGCGCACGCCAGTTCGACGAAGGTCAACGATTCCAGCGAAACGCGCTGCATCCATGCGGTGCTGGGCCCGCATGCGCGGAAAATTCCCGTGAGCGGCACGAAGGCCTATACCGCGCATCCGCTCGGCGCGACGGGCGCCATCGAAGCCGTCATTTGCTGCCTCGCGATGGAGAAGGGCTGGATTCCGCCGACGTTGCATTACGAGCATCCCGATCCCGAGTGCGACCTCGACATCGTTCCGAATCACGGCCGCGAAATGAAAATCCGCTACGCGCTCAGCAACTCCTTCGGCTTCGGCGGCATCAACGCCTGCATCGCGCTCGGCCGCGTTTGATCATCGCGCCGTCATCGCGAGACGAAACCCCTGGTTCGACAACGAGCCGTGGCGATCCATCACGCCGATATCCACGAGATTGAAAAAACCGCAGGTCCCCTGCGAACACCACCACGAGCCGCCGCGGGCCGCGATCAGGCCGGGCCGCGACTCCTTCGACACCCCGTTTGGAAATCCGGAGCAGTATTCGAAAACATTTCCGATCACGTCATACAACCCGGACTTGTTCGGCAGATACGACCGCACCGGCGCGGTGAAAAGAAACCCGTCCGCCATTGTATTCCGAAGGTGGCTGTCGCCGTTCCAGATATTCGCTTTCTTCGCCTCGAAAGTTTTTCCCCATGGAAACCGCGCCCTGCTTCCACCGCGCGCAGCGACCTCCCATTCCTCGATGCCCGGCAGCCGCCCGCCCGCCCACCGGCAGTAGGCCTCCGCATCCGCTCCGCTGATTTGCGTGACCGGATGATCCGTGATTTCCGCGGCCCGCGGCCCCTTGGGACCCTGCGGCAGCCGCCAGCAGGCGCCGCGCACTTTTTCCCATTCCCAATCAATCATTCCCTCGCGGGAGACCATTCCGAATCCGGACTTCTCGGCATCCGTCACATATCCCGCCGCCTTCACAAAACGCGCGAACTGCGCGTTCGTCGTCTCCGCGTCCGAAATTTCAAACGCTGCCAGCCTGACCGTCCGCTGCGGATTGGCCGCATGGCCCTTTCCGCCGACGATATATTCGCCGGACGGCATCACGATCATATGGTGCCCGCTGCCGGCCCGTGCCGCCGACGCAAGGCCCATCGCGATCAACAGCCATCCCAGCGCGCACATGTCAACGTGTGACCGGCCTGACCAGCATGCCCGCAGCCCCCTTGCGATCCGATGCAGGCACCTCTTTCAAATACGTTTCGGCGAAGGAAATCACCTGCTTCACTGTGGCATCGTTGCAGGGCACTTCAAACGCGGTGAAAGACGACGCCGGCAGCCCGTAAATCGGGTCAAAATAGACGTAGTTAAGCTGGTCGGGCGTCAGTTCCGCGTCGTTCTTCAGGAATTTCAACCCCGGAGCGGAGGCGTTTTTTTTCAATGCGTGGTGATAATCCTTCTCGACCCTGCTTTCCAAAAACGGACCGAACCGCTCCTGCCGCAGAATGGTCGCGATCACGCCCAGAATATTCCGCTGCAGCAGCCTCAATGTGATCTCTTCGTTGTTGTGCCCCGCCGCAGTTTGCGACGGAGATTGCCCAATCTTTGTCCGCAGGATTGCCTCGATGCGCAGAAGTTCCGGCAGAGCCTCGGTCGCGTTCAAATCAAGGAGCATCATCAACACGTTTCCATTAAGCGGCGCCGCGCTGCTTTTCCAATTCGTGCCGGTATCAATCCCCTTCAACCTCTCCGTCAGGTCCGCAACGATCCCGGCACGCGTCCTGCGCAGGCG
>JBOHXO010000581.1:0-2295 GCA_050737475.1 Chthoniobacterales bacterium | reverse complement strand
AATCGGAATTCGTCCGGAGATTCACGCCGCCGGAAACATCCACGTCGCCTCCCGTCTTGAGTTTGACGTCGTAAGCCGCGATCGAAATTGATCCGCCGTCCGTGAAGATCGGCTTCGTTCCGGCGTTCATCGAGACCCCGCGATCGTCCACCGTCAGACCCGCTGTGCTCAGCGAGGCATTGCGCCCGAGCACGAATCGGCCCATGTCCGGCGATGGGAGCGGAATGGTCGCTCCGCCGGCATCGGGCGCCAATTGCGCATTCGTTTGATCAATGAGATATGGCGAAACGTTATACGCGGTGAACGACAGCGTGCCATTTGGTGCGCTGACATCTCCTTGAACGGAAATATTCGCCGCTGAGAGCGTGAGGGAGCCCCGCGCGGGAGCGGCGATGGTCACCGAAGAAGGAATGACGATGTCGCCATTGCTGTTGTCCACCGTCAGCGAACCGAAGCCATCCCTGCCCAGTAACTCCGGTGAAAGAATGACGTTTTTCTTTCGCACATTTCTGAGCTTGAACGGATCGATCACCGCTCCCTGGCCATCATTTTGGAAGGCGAGCGGAGTGCCGTCGGCATCCAGCGCGAACGCTCCTGCCTGCGCCAGAGTTCCATAGCCGAAAACAATCTTCGGCGGCGTCGGCGAGATTTTCGGATAGAGCGTCTCCGGCGAATAGACCGTGGGATCCTGCGATTGAAAGACCAGCGAAAGTTTTCCGCGCGCGGGCGGATCGCTCGAGGTCGCGGTTTTGCGCAACTGCTTGGGACCGACGACGGTATTTCCCGACAGTCTGCCATCGAGCGCCATCGAGGGCGCGGTGATCGAAATGCTGCCCGCATCTGTGCCCTGCTGATAACCGCGTTCGTAATGCGCGCCGTTGAGATCGAGCGGATGGCGATACGTTTTCGTCACGCCCCACTTCGAATGCGTTTGCGTGAATTTCGGATCGTAGATGCCGTCATACAATTGATCCGGCGTGGCGTCGGCGATATCGAGCAGCCGCGATCCCTGCAGCACCTTGGTGGTCTTGACGAGGCCGCCCTGATTTTTCAACCAGCCGCCCGAGACATCAATCACGGAGCCGCGCTGCAGCACGACGGAACCGCCGGCACGGAAATCCACCGAGCCGCCTTTTGTCGTCAACTCCCCGACATTCCGCTGGATCAGACCAAGGAAACCACTCGCATCGCCGAGCGGAGTTCCGATCCATTCCCTGCCGTTGAACATGCCGGTCTGCCGCGCATCGATCGTGATGGAAACCGCGCGCAGCGATCCGTCGCGCTGCAGCGGAGAGTCCGCCAGTTCCGAGCCGCGCAGTTGCAACGTGAGAATATTATTCGTCAACGGCACGGACACCGCGGTCGTGCCCGCGACGTCAATCGCCGCATCGGAATCCACATAGATCTGGCCCGCCGAATTCGCGAATTCATAAGTCGGCGTGATCGTCGCAGACGCACCGGGAACGGTGTGCCAGTTGCCCATGTTCACATCAACCTTCGCGTTCGGCGCCCAAAGCAGCGAGCCCTTGTCGAAATGCGTTGCGAGACCCTGCACGTGAACTTGCGAACGCTGCGCGTCGGAAAGTTCGGTGGCCGCCACGGTTTCCGCGCTCGACAATTCCGGGATGATTTCCGTCACGCTGCCGTCACCAAGCGTCACGACGCCCGTGCTTTTATAAAGGAACTCGGGACCGCGCGTCGTGCTCGACGGATCGTAGGCGGTATTTCCAATCGCATCGTAGTTTGCGATCAGGTCAATGCGTCCATTCAACGAAACCGAAGTCGTACTGTGGACGTATCCGTTCTGCTGGACGCTCCGGCCCGTGATCGTGACATTCGCTCGCGGCGCATCAATGAGTCCGTCGTTCACCGCGCGTCCTGCGTGATTTCCCACCTCGCCGACAATCACATCGAGGCCGCGCAGCGAGGGATCGTCGCTCGCATGCGGAATCATCGCGACCTGGAGACCGCCGGCCAGAATCGTCTGTCCGTCGGGCGTGGAAATCGTGCCGCCGTTTTTCACGTTCGCGCCAACGAGCGCCACGCGACCGCCGACATGCGCCGCCGACGTGGGACTGCTGAGCACCGCGCCGGGCTCGACGGTCACGTTTCCATTCAGCGTGACATATTTCGCCGTGATGGAACTCCCCGTCTTGATCGCGGTTTCGGGATTGGTCGAGGTGAGCTTCGCGGCGCCGGTGTCCGTGAAGGTGACGGTCGTTTTGCCATTCGCATCAACTGTCAGCTTGTAGTCCGTGTCTGGCACAAACGTGCGCACCACATCCTTCGTATCCG
>JBOHXO010000580.1:0-2732 GCA_050737475.1 Chthoniobacterales bacterium | reverse complement strand
GCGAGGGACAATTCGAAATCCTGGCACGCAAGGCCTGGATCGAACCGAAGCAGATCGAGCCGGCGAATGAGACGGAACCTCCCGCGGAGAAGTCGTGGATTATTTTTGCCGATGAATCGCCCCTCGCGGAAGAGCTTTCCGCGAAGATTGGTAATGCTGGCGGCAACTGCCGCATCGTGCGTCGAAATGAATTTCCGGAAACGCCCGCGGCATGGTTGGAGCAACTCGCAGCGTGGATCGCGGAGGCGCCGCCCGATCGCCTCATCTGGCTTTGGAGCCTTGATGAATCCCACGACGACTCGCCGCTCTACGGCACCGACGCGCTGCTTCACCTGACGCAGGCGCTCGAGAAGACGATGTCCGCAGCGAAGCTTCGCATAGACCTCGTCACCCGCGGCGCGCAGCCGCTCGGCCGACGAAATGTGGCGATCGAGCAGGCTCCTTCGATCGGACTTTTTCGCGTCATGCTCAGCGAGCATCCGCAATTTTCCTGCCGTGCCGTGGATCTTCCGGAACAGCGGTCCGATTCCGATGCGGATCTGCTTTGGAGCGAGTTTTCGCGCAGTGGCGCGGAGCGCGAGGTCGCCTTCCGTGGCGAGGCGCGCTACGTGCAGCGTATCACGCGCGGCCTGCCTGCGGAGGAAGCTGTGTTGGATTTGTCGCAGCCGATGCGCCTGGAATCCCGCGAGCGGGGCAGTCTCGATGCGTTGCGGTTCGTGCCGTTTGCGCTTCCGAAATGCGGACCAGACGAAGTGCTCATCGCGGTGAAAGCCGCTGGAATGAACTTCCGCGACGTGCTCAAGGCGCTGGCGCTTTATCCCGCGGAAACGGCGGACGCGCGCATCTACGGAGATGAGGTCGCGGGCACCGTGATCGCGGCGGGCGCAAATGTGGAACACGTCGCGCCGGGCGACCGCGTCTTCGGCATCGCGATTTTCGGCCTCGCCACGCATGCCTTCGCGCGGGGCGGAGACGTGAGGCGCATTCCCGACGGCCTGTCCTTCGAGGAGGCGGCGACGCTGCCCGTCGTTTTCATGACGGCCTGGCACGCACTTAAGAATGTCGCGCGCATTCGCAAGGGCGAAAAAATTCTTGTCCACGCCGGCGCGGGCGGCGTCGGCATGGCCGCGATTCAAATTGCGCAGCACCTCGGCGCGGAAGTCATCGCCTCGGCAGGCAGTCCGGCCAAGCGCGCGCTCCTCGAAACGCTTGGCGTGAAACACGTGATCGATTCGCGTCGCGGAGATTTCGCCGACGCCGTGATGCAGCTTACCGGGCGGCGCGGAGTGGATGTCGTTCTGAATTCCCTCGCCGGTGAGGCCATCCCGATGGGTCTGTCCTGCCTCGCGGAATTCGGCCGCTTTCTCGAAATCGGCAAACGCGACATCTACCAAAACTCCCGCATTCCGCTTTGGCCGTTGCGCGGGAATGTTTCATTCCACGTCGTAGCCATGGACGCGGTGTTCAACGGCGACGCCGAACTCACGCGTGATTTGCTCGCCGAGGTCGCCAGGCGAGTCGAAGCGGGGGACTTGCGACCGCTGCCGTTCCGCGCCTTCGCGGCCTGCCGGATCGATGCGGCCTTTCGCCTCATGGCGCAGGGAAAGCACATCGGCAAAATCGTCGTCGCGTTTTCCGATCCGTTCGTCTCGCGCCGCGGTCAGCCGCCGGTCCCGGGTTTTGCGCTCCGCTCCGATGCCAGTTATCTCGTCACCGGTGGTCTCGGTGGTTTCGGACGCGTGGTCGCGTCATGGCTCGTGGATTGCGGCGCCAGGCATCTCGTCCTCACGAGCCGCTCCGGGGCGGCCACGCCCGAGGCGCAGGCATTCGTCGAACATCTGGGCGAACGCGGCGTGACCGTGCAGATCGTGAAGGCGGATGTGGGGTGCGCGGATGACGTCGCCCGGTTGCTGGCAGAGGTTCGCGCCGGCTCGCAACCGTTGGCCGGAGTTTTTCATCTTGCGATGGTTATTGACGACGCGCCGATGGCGGCGCTCACCGCGGAACGCTTCCGCACCGTGATGGAGCCCAAGGCCCGCGGCGCCTGGCTGCTTCACGAGGACACGCGCGAGATGGCGCTGGACTGCTTCGTCATGTTCTCGTCGGTCTCCAGCATTTTTGGAAATCCGGCGCAGGGGAATTACGCGGCGGCGAACGCCTTCCTCGACGCGCTGGCGCATCATCGCCGTTCGTTGGGACTGCCCGCGCTCACGATCAATTGGGGAGTTCTCGGCGGCGAAGGTTACGTGGCTCGCAACGTGCGCGTCGCGGAATTCCTGGCCCGCCAGGGAACCGCCGCCCTTTCGCCGGGCGAGGTCGTCTCGCTCATGGAATCCTTCCTCGAGCAAGGCGTCACGCAGGCCGCAGCCATCCGCGTTGATTGGTCGAAATGGAAACAGTCGTTCCGCGGATTGCAGGAAAATCCGCTGCTGGAACGGATTTTCGCATCGAGCCTTGATGATCCCGAGGCCGGCACTGCGAAGGATGACTGGCGCGACAAACTCGCCGCCGCGCCTCCGGAAGGCCGCGAGGAAATCATCGGGCAGGCGGTGCGCTCGATTATCGGTTCCGTCCTGCGGGTGAAGCCGGAAAGCCTGCGCGACGATCAGCCGCTCACCGATCTCGGCCTGGACTCGCTCATGGGCGCGGAGATCGAAACATCGATCGACAGCGCGCTCGGCGTGGGCCTGCCTCCCACGAGCCTGATGCGCGCGCGCACGATCGGTCAGATT
>JBOHXO010000579.1:0-8026 GCA_050737475.1 Chthoniobacterales bacterium | reverse complement strand
GTGCGAGGCCGACGATCCTGATTTGAAAATCTTCGACGACAATCATCGCAAGGCTCTCGAAACAACCATCAAGTCCGTCGTCGCTGCACTCATCAAACAATCCAAAGTCGAAGGCTGGAACGTCAATCCAAACGGCCTCGTCACCGAGCCGCCATTCCTTGGAATTACCGCGCAGGCGATCTGCGCGATGGAACGCTCGCCCGTCGGTTTCGATCCTCCAAGCAAGGAACAAATCCTGAAGATCAAAAAATACTTTGTTAAAAGTTCGGCCCAATGGGCGAGTCAGCCCATGTCGCACAACGATCGTATGCATGATGCCGATCTTTATCTCTACCCGTCGCAGCGCGTCTCAGAGGGCAGCACGTTTCTCTGGTATCCCTGGTGCGTCTACGCCATGCGCATGCTAAGCCACGACCGCGACCTCCCCGAGGAAGATCGGCGCGGAGCGGAAAAGTGCCTCAAGAATCTCAGGGCGCGCGCCGGCGACTTCCAGGAGTGCATGAAGGACGAATACAATTACGCGGCCGCTGAGGCATTGGTCGGCTTCGACTGGCCGGCGGATATCCCCATACAACGCATTCAGTAGCGTCCACCGGTGGTGGACGGCTCACGCCAGGCCGACCGCCTTGCGCACGCGCTTCATCACAGTCTCCGCGACGGCATTCGCCTTTTCCGCACCTTCACGCAGCACGTTGTCCACGTAGCCCGGATCGGCCACGATCGCCGCGCGCTTCTCGCGCATCGGTGCGAAATATTCCCACACCGCGGAAAACAGCGATTTCTTGAAATCGCCGTAGCCCGTGCCGCCCGCGCGGAACGCCGCCACCATCGCCTCGTAGTCCGCCGGCGACGCGACCAGCTCGTAAAGTGCGAGGATCACCGAGTTCTCAACCGGCTTCGGCGCCTCGACCGGCGTGGAATCCGTCTGGATGCCCATGATTCTTTTGCGCAGCACTTTTTCGTCCTCGAAAATATCCACCGCGTTTCCGTAGCTCTTGCTCATCTTCGCGCCATCGAGCCCGGGCACGGTCGCCGTGCCCTCGCGGATGCTCGGCTCGGGAAGTTTGAATACCTCGCCGTAAAGTTCGTTGATCTTCACCGCGATGTCGCGAGTCACCTCGAGATGCTGCTTCTGGTCCTTCCCGACAGGCACGAGATCGCTGTCGTAAATGAGGATGTCCGCCGCCATCAGCACGGGATACGCAAACAGCCCGTGCGACGTCGCGAACCCGCGCGACGTCTTGTCCTTGTAGGAATGGCATCGCTCGAGCAATCCCATCGGCGTGACCGTGCTGAGAATCCACGAAAGCTCCGTGACCGCCGGCACGTCCGACTGGCGGAAAAAGCACGCACGCGCCGGGTCCAGCCCGCACGCCAGGAAATCAATCGCCGATTCGCGCGTGTATTCCCGCAGCGCCGTCGCATCGTGCAGCGTGGTGAGCGCGTGCAGATCGGCGATGAAATAAAACGCCTCGCCCTTTTCCTGCAGCTCGATGGCGGGCCGCATCATCCCGAAATAATTTCCGAGGTGCAGTTTTCCAGAAGGTTGGATGCCGGATAAAATACGCATGGCAAGGGACTCGAACTAATCGGGATTCGTGGAATTTGCCAGTTTGCAGGTTGTGGGATTTGCAGAGTGCGCCTGCAGGGTCGAAATTATTGTGCGACGAAGATCGAACAAAGCGGACCGGTTGCTCGTCCAACATAATAGAAAACCAAGGGGGAAAAATGAACGGGATTCTTGAAGCGACTCCGGCATTCTCGGTGATGCGGCCGGAAAAAAATATTCCGCACCGAAACGCTGATCACATGCTGGTCGCGGGACACAATGTCCGCATAGACACCTACGATCCGCCGCCCGGCGCGCACCCCCACACCGTGCTCCTGCTGCACGGAATCGGCGGACTGCTTGGCGACGGCGGCCTGATGCGCCGCGGGGCGAAATCACTCGCCGCACACGGCTGCCACGCCTGCGTGGTGCACTACTTCAACGCGACGGGCACGTTCTTCGCGACGCACGCACAGGTTCGCGAACATGTTGCCGAGTGGCGGGCCGCGATCGTGGAAGCCGCGCATCATTACGCGCAGCTCGATGGCGAACCCGTCGGCATCCTCGGCTACTCGCTGGGCGGTTGCCTGGCCGTTTGCGCCGCGCGCGAAACGTCCGACATCGGCGCGGTCGCCGTGCTCTGCGGCGGACTGCCCGAGGAACACTCCTCGGAAAGTCCCGCACACCTGCCGCCGCTGCTCGTGCTGCATGGCGCGAAGGATTCGCGCGTTCCGCTCGATCGCTCCGACGCGTTGGTGGACATGGGCCGGCGCGCCGGCGCGCTCGTCGAGAGCGTGGTCTATCCCAACGAAGGCCATTCCTTCGGCGCCAGCGCAGAGCGCGACGCACTCGGCCATGCGGCGGAGTTTTTCGCGACGCGGCTTGAGGCTGGCGCGGAACCGTGAATTGGGCTAACTGTGCCCCCGACCCATCGGGGGTATAGCTCAATGGTTAGAGCAGCCGGCTCATAACTGGTTGGTTCTCGGTTCAAATCCGAGTGCCCCCACAACTTCCGCGAGGTTTCCATTTCCGCTTGGGGATTGAGCGGGGCTGCATTGCGCGGTAGTTAATCCCGCGATGACGAAGATTCTCCGCTGGCTCATGCGCACGCTGTTTGCGCTGCTGCTCATTGCGTTGCTGGCGGGCGTGGTGGTGGCGTGGAATTTCGAGCAGTGGAAAAAGGAAAAACTCGCCACGCTCGATGCGCACTCGAAGGTCGTTGATATCGCGTCCGGCCCCATCGAATATACCGAGCTCGGCGCCCCCTCCGCTCCCGCGGTCCTCATCTCCCACGGCGCACCCGGCGGCTACGACCAGGCCGCACTGCTCGGCTCGGACCTCGCAAAAAACGGCTTCCGCGTGATCGCTCCCTCCCGTCCCGGCTTCCTGCGCACACCGCTCTCGACCGGATTGCTTTTCGACGAACAGGCCGACGTATTCGCCGCGCTGCTCGACAAACTCGGCATCAAACAGGCGGCGGTGCTTGGCTTCTCGACAGGCGCACAAGTCGCCGTGCGATTCGCGCTGCGTCATCCGGACCGCACCTCCGCGCTCGTGCTCGTCTCGCCGGTCACCACGCCTTATCAACGCGATCCAAAAACCGAGGCCCGGCAGATTCTTCCCGACGCCGCTTTGTTCAAGACCACCGGCGACATGGGCTCGTGGCTGTTCGTCGAAAAAGCAAAAAGCAATCCGCGCTGGATCCTCGATCGCGTGCTGCGGACCGACACGACATTGAAAGACAGCGGCCTGAAAAAACTCACGACCTTCGTCGTCAACAATCCCGCACAGCTCGCGTTCTTCCGCGATCTCGTCGGCACGCAGGCCCCGCTCAGCCCGCGTGAAAGCGGCACCCGCAACGACATTCTGCTCGTCCGCACGCTCGATCCCGTCGCCTACGAAAACCTGCAACCGCCATTGCTGCTTGTGCGCGGCAATGCGGACGGCGCGGCGAAATGGACCGACCTCAAGCCCATCAAGGACAAGCTGCCATCCGCGAAGGTCGTCACCGTCAAGGACGCCGGGCAGATCGTGTGGCTCGGGCCCAATGCCGCCGCCATGGAAAAGGCGGTCCTGGATTTTCTAAAAACGCCACCAACCCGTCGTCCGACACCACCAACCCCAACGCCCACACCGCTGCCGCCTGCGGAGGAGGAATAGCTGCATGGATTTTTTTGAGAGCCAGGCGCGAGCGCACCGCAAAACGAAATGGCTCATTGTCTATTTCGTCCTCGCGGTGCTTGGCATCATCGCGACCATCCACATTTCCGCAGCGCTTGCGTTCGGCGAACCGCTCAACGACTGGAGCCTGCTTGGCATGATTTCCGCGGGCGTGATTTCCGTCGTCGTCATCGGCGCGGTCTATCGCATTTCCGAACTGGCGCACGGCGGCGGAGTCGTCGCACAAATGCTCGGCGGCCGGCTCGTCGCGCCCCATACCACCGACCTGCGCGAGCAGCAGCTTCGCAATGTGGTCGAGGAAATGGCCCTCGCGTCCGGCGTGCCTGTCCCGGATGTTTACGTGCTGGACGACGAATCCGCGATCAATGCCTTCGCCGCCGGCAACACGCCCGGCGACGCCGTGGTGGCCGTCACGCGCGGCACGCTGGAAAATCTCACCCGCGACGAATTGCAGGGCGTCATCGCCCATGAATTCAGCCACATCCTCAATGGCGACATGCGGCTGAACATTCGCCTCATCGGTGTACTCCACGGCATCCTGCTCCTCGCGATCCTCGGCCAGCTCGTCTTCCGCATGGGCGCCTGGGGCGGCGGCTCGGTGCGCAGCAGCAGCGACAACAAGAACAGCAGCGCGATCCCGCTCTTCGCCATCGGCGCCGCGCTGTGGCTGATTGGCTGCATCGGCGTATTCTTCGCGAAGCTCATCAAGGCGGCGGTGAGCCGGCAGCGGGAGTTTCTTGCGGATGCGTCGGCGGTGCAGTTCACGCGCAATCCCGACGGCATTTCCGCTGCGCTCTACAAAATCGGCCAACTGACTTCAAAGCTCCAGTCGCCGCGCGCCGAGGAGGCCAGCCACCTTTTTTTCGGGAACGGACTGGGCGAGTCATTCATGGAGCTGTTCGCCACGCATCCGCCGATTGACGAGCGCATCAAGGCGATCAATCCGTCATTCGAACCGTCGCAGGTGCGCAATGTTGCGGCGCCGGAAACGCCCGCTGTTAAACCCTCGGCGCCGGCCCTCGCAAAGACGCTCCTTGCGGCAATGCCGGCCTTTGCAATCGCGGCCGCGCACGAGACCGCGAGCGCGGTGCCGTTGATCTACGCATTGCTGCTCAGCAAGGACGAACGCACCCGAGCGAAGCAGCTCGCCGCAATCACGCTCACCCCGCAGGAACGCGCCGAAGTCGAAAAGGACATCCCGCGCAGCGCGGAAATTTCCGACGCGATCTCGATGATGGATCTGTGCCTGCCCGCACTGCGGCAGCTCTCGAAGCCGCAATACGAGGGGTTCCGCGAGAATGTGCTCAAGCTCATTGCGTGCGACGGCGAGGTGGATTTGTTCGAGTTCGTGCTGCACCAGGCGCTCGTGCGGCATGTGGACCACTACTTCACGAAGAGCCGCGGGCCGGCCATCCGCTACAAGTCGGTCGTGCCGTTGCTGCCCGACATCGCAATCGCCCTTTCCACGATTGCCACATACTCCGGCGGCGCGGACGCGGCATTCCATGCCGGCGTGCAGGCGCTGATGCTGAAGCCCGACGCCTTCCCGATGAAGCGCGCGGATGCAACGGACTTCAGCGCATTCGCCGCGGCGCTCGAGCGCTTTGCCGAGGCGGATCCCGAAACGCGACGGAAAATTTTGAATGCCTGCAACCAGGCCGCGCGTCAGGACGGCGTGATCCATCCGAACGAAGCCGCGCTGCTGCGCGTGATTTCCGACGTCCTCGGCGCGCCGCAGCTCGATGCCGGGAACGTCGCGTGAAGGAACGCCTCATCACTACCAGGGAACTCAAAGCCCTCGCGGAGGAGGGCACGAGCGCGCACCGTCTGTGGACGGGCGGCGACAACTGGATCGACCGCTTCGGCGACGATTACGTGATCAGCACCAAGGGCGATGGCCGTGATCTCGTCGAGCCCCTTGCGCGTTGGACCAATGCGCTTGGGCTCGAGACTGGGCGGGTCTTCGTTCGCAGGCTCGTCAAGCAGGCGAAGGAGGACCACAGCCCCGAGCAGGTTGCGGGTGAGGAGCTGCCGTTGAAAACCGTCGTGAGCGAACGCGGGCTGAAATTCGGCATAGATTTTTCCGCGGGCTATTCCGCGGGATTGTTTTGCGACCAGCGCGCGAACCGCGCGCATCTCGAGTCCCTGCGGCCGAAGCGCGTGCTGAATTGCTTTTCCTACACCTGCGCGTTTTCCGTTGCGGCGGCGCGGGCGGGCGCGGAGACGTTGAGCCTCGACCTGTCGCGCAAATCGCTCGACCGCGGCCGCGAGAATTTTTTGCTGAACGACATGCCGCTCGACGGGCATCGCTTCATTGCGGACGACGTTTTTGCGGTGCTGCCGAAACTGGAGAGGAAGGGCGAGAAGTTCGACGCGATCGTCCTCGATCCGCCGACGTTCTCGCGCGGTGTGAAGGGGCGCATTTTCCGGGCTGAGCAGGACTTTGGCGAGTTGCTCGAGCTGGCGAAAGGCGTTGCGCAACGGGGCGCGCATATCCTGTTGTCCACGAATTCGCGCGAGCTCAACGTTTATGCGTTGAAGTCGTTCGCCCATCGCTTGAGGACGAATGCCGTCGCGCCGCCACCGGAGTATCCGCCGGACTCCGCTGCAACGACGCTGTGGGTGGCTGCGCCCTAGACGGCCGGGCGGGGGTTGGGATACGAATTGCAACAATGCCTGAAACGATCTCGGTCGAGCAGACGGACAAGGGTGTCGTCATCAAGGGGCGGCTCGACGCTCAAAATGCCGCCGCGATCTGGAATCGCGTGCTCTCCGCCGCGAACAAGGGCGCGACCGTGGACGCCTCGGGCGTGACGTTTTGCGATTCGTCGGGCGCAGCGCTTTTTTACGAACTGCAAAAGTCGCGCGGCGTGACGGTCTCCGGGCTTCCGCAGGACGCGCAAAATTTATTGAAGCCGTATGCCGATGCCGATTTTCCAAAGTCCGGCGGGAAGGAACGAAAGGAATCCGCTGTCGTCAGGCTTGGGCGCGTCGGTGCGGAATTCGCGACGGATGTGCGCGAGCAGCTCGTTTTCACGGGCAGGGCGGCGGTGGCGATTGCAGCGGGCCTGGCGAATCCGCGGGCCGTGCGCTGGGGCGACATGTGGCGCACGGTCGAGACGGCGGGCGTGAACGCGCTGCTCATTGTCGGGATGATTGGATTTCTGACCGGCATGATCATGGCGTTCCAATCCACAGTGCCGCTGCAGCAATTCGGCGTGGATATTTTCGTGGTGAATCTCGTGGCCCTCGCGATGCTGCGCGAGCTGGGCGGCATCATGACGGCGATCGTGCTCGCGGGGCGCTCGGGCTCGGCCTTCGCGGCGGAAATCGGAACGATGAAAGTGAACGAGGAAGTGGACGCGCTCACGACGATGGGACTCGATCCTGTGCGGTTCCTCGTGGTGCCGAAGGTGATCGCCGCGATCCTCGTCACGCCGCTGCTCACGGTCTATGCGAATGTGATCGGCATCGCAGGCGGGCTGATGGTCGTGATGATGTTCGGTCATCCGTGGGAGTCGGTTTACAATCAGCTCACGTCGGCGGTTGAGCTGAAGGACGTGGCGACCGGGATGATCAAATCGGTTTTCTTCGGCGCGCTTGTCGGCGGCATCGGCTGCCTGCGCGGGCTGCAGACGAAGTCCGGCGCGAGCGCGGTGGGCGACTCGACCACGAGCGCGGTGGTGAGCGGCATTTTTTTGATCATCGCGGTGGATGCGATTTTTGCGGTTGTTTTTTATGCCATCGGATTCTGAGGCCATCGTCGAGGCGCGCGACCTGACCGTCGGATACGGCGACAAGGTGGTGCTGGAGGGCGTGACGTTCGACGTGCGCAAGGGCGAGGTGTTCGCGATCCTCGGCGGGTCGGGATGCGGCAAGAGCACGCTGCTCAAGCATCTCATCGGGTTGTATCCGCCGATGTCCGGCGAAATCAAAATCGAGGGCCGCGACCTGGTCTCCGCGGAGGGCGACGAGCGGCAGGAAATCCTCAAGCGCATCGGCGTGTCGTATCAAAGCGGCGCGTTGTTCGGCTCGATGACGATCAGTGAAAATGTGCAGCTGCCGCTCGAGGAATACACCGACCTGCCGGACGAGGCGCTCGAGCTCATCGCGTGGATGAAGCTGCGCCTTGTCGGGCTCGAGGAATCCGCCGGGAAGCTGCCCGCCGAGTTGAGCGGCGGCATGCAGAAGCGCGCGGCGATCGCGCGGGCGATGGCACTGGACCCGGCGGTGATGTTTCTCGACGAGCCGTCGGCGGGTCTCGACCCGGTGACCTCGGCGGAACTGGACGCGCTC
>JBOHXO010000578.1:0-4419 GCA_050737475.1 Chthoniobacterales bacterium | reverse complement strand
GATTCTCCCCCTCTTCGCGAAGGGAAATACGAAACGCGGGAAATGGGGAAAAGGGGAAATGGGGAACACGGCTCTGCGGGTCGGCGAACACCGAGCGGGAGCGAGGGGTAGGCGAAGCCAAGCCAGGAGAACTCACACGAAGACACAAAGATCACGGAGTGGGAGCGACGGGTAGGCGAAGCCAGGCCAGCACGGCTCCCCGGTTGACCCCGGGCCCGTGTGTGTTAGCGTGCCGCACAATTCGCCGCCATTTATGAAACGTTCCTCCGTCGCCGCCGCATTTCTTGCCGTTGTCCCCATGCTTCTCCCGCTCACGAGCCGGGCGACGGACTACAGCGAAGCCGTCAACGGCAATCTTTCCAGCAATCACCTCGCGCCCACGGTCGTCACCGTCACCCCGGGCATGAACAGCATCTCCGGCGGCCTGAATACGAGCTACGACTACGCGACCTTCACGGTTCCCAAAGGCTACGCCATGACATCGCTCACGCTGGGCTCCTTCACCACCGGCGGCTCAGGCGCGGCTTCGTTTTTCGCGATCGCCCCCGGCACCAGCTCGCCGATCGTCCCGTTTGGCAACACCGCCGTGGGCCTGCTCGGCTGGCTCATGTTCAATAGCCAGAGCATCGGGCCGAATCTCCTGCCCTATATCGGGCAGTCCGGCAGCGGAGCCACGGACTTCACCGGCCCACTCCCCGCGGGCGCCTACACGTTTTGGATTCAGGATTTCTCCGACACCATCACGTATAAATTCTCGTTCTACCTCGAGCCCGCGGCACCGCCGATCATCAAGATCAACAAGGACCAGAAGCTCAACAATCGCAAGGTCACCCTCACCGGCACGGCCAGCGGCACCGGCGCAAAAGTCACCTACCGCGTCGGCACAAAGGGCGCGTTCAAGCAGGCAAAAGGCGCGGGCCTCTCGCCATGGACGATCAACGCTTCCGGCCTGAAACTCGGCAAAAACATCATCACCATCCACGCCACCAGCCAGTTCGGCACCAGCTCCACGAGAGTGGCGGTCACGGTCAAAAAGTAGGCGTAGCTTCGCGAAAACGGAGGAGACTCACGCGGAGGTTGCAAAGGACGCGGAGGGAAATGCGAAACGCGGGAAATGGGGAAGGGACTCACGCGAAGACACGAAGCTGCGAAGCGTAAGGGCGAAGGTCCACGTCGTTTGAGAAGTGTCCCTCGAAACGAGGTGGTTACGATTTCGCGATTTTCACTGCCGCAGCCTGCCGCCACGCGCCCGCCTCTTCGCAAAAAGGTCCGCGATCATGAGCAGCGCCAGCGCGGAAAAGATCACCGCCACAAAAGTCAGTGCCACGCCGATGACGACCTGCATGGGTTCCTTGCTCCCGCGAAAGAACGTCATCCCATTCGCCTGCAGCACGCCAAAAACGGCAACCGCCCCCAACGGAAACAACCTCCTCCAAAGCGGCGCACGACGACGTTTCACGCCACGTTGCCATAACAAATAACTTTCGCGCCCCGCCAAGAAATTCCCGGCTAACGCTTCACGCGCTTTTGCTCGCGTCCGTTGCAATTTACGGAAATTCTCAGCCCTTCAATGACCCTCACGGAAATTCTCGGTCAATCCCCCGCCGACCAACTCGTCGCTTTCTTCGGCGAAGCCGCCGTCTCCACCATCGAAGCGAGTCTTACGCGTAAGACTGGCAAGCCGTATCTCGTCTGCCGCGTCCGCAAAAAGGAAGTGATGGCGAAGCGCGAGGAGATCGTCCGCCAGCTCTGGCTCCATCGGCTCGAGCACGGCTACAAATACCCGGTCAATCGCCTCGCGGTGGAATATCCCGTCACCTTCGGCCGCGACACCTCGAAGCGGGCCGACATCGTCATCTTCGACGCCGACCGGCCGACCATCCCTTACGTGATGATCGAGGTGAAGCAGGGGAAGATCAAAAGCGGCAAGGACCAGCTCAAGAGCTACACCCACGCCACCGGTGCGCCGCTCGCGCTGTGGAGTGATGGCGTGCAGGCCGTCGTCTGGCATCGGAAAAACCCAAACTACTTCGTCGAGATTCCCGACCTGCCCACCGCTGGGCAGGACATTGAAGCCATCGTCAACAACCCGTGGACGATTCAGACGCTCATCGACAAGGAGAAGCAGCGCGAGATGGAGGGCCTGAAAGCCCGTTCGCTCCGGCAGCTCATCGAGGACATGGAGGACGAAGTGCTGGCAAACGCCGGCGTCGATGTCTTCGAGGAAGTCTTCAAGCTCATCTTCACGAAGCTCTACGACGAACTCGCCTGCTACCAAGGTCGCTACCAATACCTGCGCTTCCGCAACACGAACACCGCCGCGCAGCTCAAGAAAAACATCCAGGAGCTCTTCGACGAGGCGAACGAGAAATGGGAGGGCGTCTTCGCTCCCGGCGAGAAGATCAAGCTCACCGCCGACCACCTCATGGTCTGCGTCGGCTCCCTCGAGGATTGGAAGCTCTTCAACTCGAATCTCGATGTCGTGGACGAGGCCTTCGAGTTCCTCGTCAACAAATCGTCGAAGGGCGAGAAGGGCCAGTATTTCACGCCGCGCTGGGTGATCGACATGTGCGTGAAGATGCTGAACCCGCAGGCCGACGAGACGCTCATCGACACCGCCGCCGGCTCGGCTGGCTTCACTGTCCACGCCATCTTCCACGTCTGGCTGCAAATCCTCGCCAAGATGGGCAAGCCCCAGTCGCATCTCTTTACGATGGAGGAGAAGCCCGAGGCCTGTAAGGCCTACGTGCGTGACAAGGTTTTCGCCATCGACTTCGACGAGAAGAGCGTGCGCGTCGCCCGCTGTCTGAACCTCATCGCCGGCGACGGCCAGACGAACGTGCTGCACCTGAACACGCTTGATTGGAAGAAATGGCCCGAGACCGTGAAGCAGGAGGACTGGACCGACACCTACAACGAGGGGTGGAAGAAGTTGAAGAAGCTCCGCGCGAAGAAGGACGACGACCGCGCCTTCCAGTTCGACGTGCTCATGGCGAACCCGCCCTTCGCCGGCGACATCAAGCAGAGCGACATGCTTTCGCCCTACGACCTCGCGCACAAGAAGACGGGCAAGCTGGAAACCGCCGTGGGCCGCGACCTGCTCTTCATCGAGCGGAATCTGGATTTCCTCCGCCCCGGCGGGCGCATGGCCGTCGTGCTGCCGCAAGGCCGGTTCAACAATTCCAGCGACCAGCGCGTGCGCGAGTTCATCGCCGAGCGCTGCCGCATCCTGGCCGTCGTCGGCCTGCACCCGAATACCTTCAAGCCCCACACTGGCACGAAGACCAGCGTGCTCTTCGTGCAGAAATGGAACGACGACTCCGCCGCCGGCCCGCTCTGCAAGAAGGTGGCCGACTACCCAATCTTCTTCGCCACCCAGCGCGCCGAACCGAAGGACACGAGCGGCGACAAAATCTACGCCCGAGCCGCCGACGGCTCCACGCTGCGCGACTCGCACGGCCACTGGGTCGTGCAGCACGACCTCTTCAACCACGAGGGCCTCACACAGGATGGCATCGCCGAGGCCTTCGGAGAGTTTGCGAAGAAGGAACGATTAAGTTTTTTTTAGGCCGCCCCTTCGACCGCGCCAAATACGAGGCGCTGCTGGAGGGGCTGGAAGTTAGTGAGATTCGATTCAAGAACATAAACTTGGGTGACCGTGCCGATGCGGAATATTTCGGGAAGGAGAATCTTGCCATCGAGAAGGCTCTAAGAGATCACGAGGCAGTCGCTCTTCGGGAACTCTGCACTTTGGCTGCCAGCGCGTTTTATCCGCCGGCCACAGATTTATACGAGGAGGGCGACGTTCCTTTCGCGCGTTGTGTCGATTGCATCGACTATCCCGTTATTACTCTCCGCCAGGACGACCGTTTCGTTCGCGTGCCCAAATGGTTCATCGAACAGTGCGCTCAAATCGACACGGTCACTCGCGGTGACATCATCCTAACGAAGGTTGGATCGCCTTGCTTTGCAAGTGTAGTCGAAGACTACGATTTGATCGCACTTTCCAGAACAGTGCTTGGCTTGGTGAAAATTCACGATGTCGATCCGCACTATCTAGTAGCCTTCCTTCGCGGTCGCTATGGATTCACTCAATTGCTCCGCCAGAGGGAACTTACCATTCAGTATCAGCTAACGTTGGAGCGAGTTAGGGATGTGCTGGTTTATCGCGCTTCCGAAAAGCTCCAGCTCGCCACCCGCACTGCGATGTGTGCCTACACGTCAAAATTGACTGAGGCAGATAATCGCGTTCGAGCGGTCGAGGACAATCTTCTCGATGCCATTGGTTTCACCGCATGGCATCCGCCCGAGCCGCTTACTTACACGCGCTCGGCTTCGGAGGTTTTGGAAGTGGAGCGATTCGACGCCGACTATTTTGCGCCGGCGAAGTTCGATGCGCTGGCGCGTCTGGGAGAGGGG
>JBOHXO010000577.1:0-3342 GCA_050737475.1 Chthoniobacterales bacterium | reverse complement strand
GACTCGATGTCTACGTCGGTACCGTCTTCGACCCGAACACGCAGGAGAAGGAATACGCGGGCGCGGCGATCAACGACGGCCTCATCGAAATCCCGCGAGCGAATGTCACGATGACCGGAAAAAACGTGAGGCAGAATGGCATGATTGACAGCTCCACGTCCGTCTCGCTCAACGGCAGCGTGATTCTCACGGCCAATTACGCCGCCGCCTCGAACACAAGCTACGATCCCGCCGACACCGCGAAGGGAGCGATCTTCAACTACCAGTCCACGGGCACCGTGACGTTCGGCGAGGACAGCGTCACACGCATTCTGCCCGAGGTGAACAGCACGGAAAAAGTGATCGGCACCGCGTTGCCGATTGCCTCGAAGGTGACCCTGCAGGGCAGGAGCATCGTCATGCAACCCGGCGCCGCACTGCTTGCTCCGAACGCAACCATTACCGGCAAGGCTGGTGTCTGGTTCTACCGCGCGCCGAATGGGGGCGCCAGTCCGCCGCTGTCGCAGTTCGTCTACACGGACGGGCAGGTCTACCTCGACAAGGGCGCGTTCATTGACGCCGCCGGCACCACCGATGCGTTCACGCCGTTCGAGCAAAATATTCTCACGCTCCAGTTCCGCGGCGCGGAGCTCTCGAACTCGCCGCTGCAGCGCGACGGGCCGCTGCGCGCGGTGGACCTCGTCCTGGACATCCGCAACAAGGGCACCTTCAACGGCATTGATTGGGTCGGCACACCGCTCGCGGATGCGACCGGCTTCGTCAATCTCATCGAGCACACCGCAGCACAGCTCACCATCGCCGGCGGCTCCATTGATCTCCATGCGGGCGGCTCCGTTGTGATGCAGCCCGGCTCCACGGTGGACGTCTCCGGCGGATGGCAGCGCTACGAAGGCGGCATTGTTCAAACCAGCCGCGTGGTCTCAGGCAGTCAGATTCTCGACATTGCAGACGCGACGCCGGACCGCGTCTACGACGGTATCTACGACCCGCATTTCTCCCGCACGCAGCCGAAGTGGGGCATCACAAAATCCTACATCCATCCGCTCCAGCTCAGCAGGAGTCATTTTGAAAAGGGCTACGTCTCCGGCGCCGACGGCGGCAGCATTGCGATCACCGCGCCCACCATGGCGCTCGATGGCAAGCTCGCCGGCAATACCACGGCCGGCACGCGCCAGATCCGTGATTCGAAACTCAAAACGGAACTGCCCGCGGCCAGCCGGCTCTCGCTTTCCTTTGAGTCGCAGATCGTCTCGCCCATGGATGCCTCGATTTTTCTCGCGACCTCGCCGCATCCGCCAAAAATTCTATTCGCGAATTCCAATGAGCAGGAGGCGGCCGACGGTTTCGCGGCGGACGAAATTGAAAATCCGCTGCCACTGCGGCCGGACCGCCAGGACCTTGTTGTCCTCTCGCCGGACCTTGTGAACAAGGACGGCTTCGGCTCGCTCACGATCAACAACACCGCTGGCCGCGTCACGATCCCCGGCAGCGTCGCATTGAATTTCGAGCCCGGCGCACCCGTGGATTCCACCGTCGCGAGTCTCGAAATCACGGCGATGAACGTCCGCATCAACGGCGACATCACCGCTCCCGGCGGGCGTTTGAAATTCACGGTTTACGATTATTCGCCCTACCGCCTCGCTTTCGCCTCCACCGACGACACGGTGGTGATTCACACGCCGCACGTGAATTCGAATCACGGCAATTTCGTGCTCGGCCGCGGCGCGGTCCTGAGCACCGCCGGCCTCATTGTGGACGACCGCTTCACCGCGGATCATCCGTTTGAAACTCCGCTGCAACTCGACGGCGGCTCGGTGGCCATCAACGCATTCAACGCCCGTCTCGTGCGCGGCAGCGTCATTGACGTCTCGGGCGGCGCAGCCATGAGCGCGACGAACAAATTGAGTTTTGGCGACGCTGGCAGCATTTCCATCGCAGCCGGACAGGACCCCGGCATTCCTTCGCTGCTTGGCGGCAGACTCACACTCGGCTCGACGTTGAAAGGCTACGCGGGCGCCACCGGCGGCTCGCTCTCGATCCAGGCTCCGCTCATTCGAATCGGCCGCGCGGACTCGACCTTGCACGCGCTCGCCATCTCCCCCGATTTCTTCAACCGCGGCGGCTTCGCCAGCTTCACGCTTACGGGCATCGGGTCGCAGCCGTTCGGCCACAGTCCGTTCGAGCCCGGCGGCGCGGCGGGTTCGCTCGGCGGGATGCTCACGCCGGTGCCGCCGAACCGCGCGCTGCCCGGCCTGGTGATCGAGCCGGGGACGACCATTGCGCCTGCCGTGAAGAGCTGGATTGCTTTGCCGCTCGAGTCGAGGCCGGGCGATCTGGTGCTCAATACGACGCTTCTCGACGTGGGATTGCGTTCGCCGGTGAGTCTTACGTTCAACGCGAAGTCCGTCACCGACAACTTCGCGAAGCAACTGCTCTTCCGCGGCGTTCTCACGATGGGCGAGGGAGCGATGGTGAGCGCGGGGCCGCTTGGCAAAGTCTCGCTCAGCGCGGACAACGTCTCCGTCCTTGGATCGGTGTTCGCGCCCGGCGGCAGCATCGCGATCAAGGGCGCGCGTTCCTTCCCGGAAGTCAGCAAGCTCGACAACGTCGCGCGCACGACGGTTTACATCGGCCCTGGCAGCCGGCTCGACGCGTCGGGTGACGTGGTGCTCGTCCCGGATGATTTCGACCGCCGCAAAGGCACCGTGCTCCCGGGCGGCTCGATCTCGGTTTCGGGCAACATCATGGCCGCCGCCGGGGCGGTGCTCGATGTCTCGGGTGCGTCCGGCATGCTCGATTTCGCGCCCGCGGAACTCGGCTTGAGCTCCGCGATCTCCGTCGTGAGCGGAGTCAACGCGCCGCTTGCGAGTCGTTTCACGATTCCCGCGCGGGTGGATAGCGACGGCGGCTCCATCACGCTTGCGGGCATGGAGGAGCTGTTTGTGGATGCGCGCCTCGTTGGCAGGGCGGGCGGTCCGGCAGCGCTGGGCGGCGAGCTTGCGGTTTCATCCGGAAAATTTCTCGTGCCGGGCACCTTCAACACGCCGGCAGATGTGAGTCTCATTGTGACGCAAAGCGGCTGGAGAATTCCCGCGGGATTTGTTGCGGATGGCGAATCCGGAGTCGGCTCCGTGATGCGTGACGGCGACAAGGTCGTGTCCGGCCGGGGTTACTTCGCAATTGATCGGTTCTCCGAGGGCGGCTTCGACTCGCTTGCGCTGGGAGGCGTCGTGCAGTTCGACGGCCGGGTGGATATCAACGCGCGCCAGAAATTGTCCGTCGCCGACGGAGGCTTTATTTATGCGAACGACGCGGTGAGGCTCACGGCGCCCTATGTCATGC
>JBOHXO010000576.1:0-1512 GCA_050737475.1 Chthoniobacterales bacterium | reverse complement strand
TACGGCGAACATCATTTTCGATCTTTACGGCTTTACGAGGCCGCCGCAACCCAGGGATGGAAACTCGCCGGGCCCGGCGGCCGCCAGGTGCTCGCCCTGCTGCCCACCGCCGCCGAAGCGCCGCATTCCTCCCTGAGTCAAATGGCCTCGTGGTTGTGCGCGGATGAAAAAGCATTTTTCGTGCGCAGGGGTGTCGGATGCTGGCGCGAACTCGAGGAAATCCTCGCCGCTGCGACTGAGCCTTTGGCGCTCTTCGGCACCGCCCTGGCCTTTCTCGATTGGTTCGAGTCCCCGGGCGACCGCACCATCTCCCTTCCCGCCGGCACTCTCGCCATCGAGACCGGCGGCTACAAAGGCACGCACCGCGAACTGCCAAAGACGGAACTTTACGCCCAATTCACCGCGCGCCTCGGGCTGCCGCAGGACGCGATCGTCAATGAATACGGCATGACCGAGCTCTCCTCGCAATTCTACGCGCGCGGCATCGGCACTCCGCACATGGGCCCGCCATGGGCCCGCGGCCTGGTCGTGAATCCGGAAACCGGCAGCGAGGTCGCCGATGGCGAAACGGGCGTGCTGCGATTGTTCGATGCGGCGAATCTCTGGTCCGTCTGCGCCATCCAGACGCAGGATCTCGCAATCCGCCGCGGCAAAAATTTCGAACTCATCGGCCGCGATCCGACCGCATTACCGCGAGGCTGCTCACGCACGGCGGATGAAATGCTGGGGCGCAGTAACAAGTGACGAGTGGTCATTGACAGGAAAACTCATCACTCGTCACCAGTCACTCATCACTACTCGTAACGCAGCGCCTTCACCGGATCGAGCCGCGCCGCGATATACGCCGGGATCAACGCCGCCAGCGAGCAGATCACAAACGCGCTGATACAAATGATCGCAACGTCCCCCGGCACGATCTTCGCGGGGATTTCGGCGAATTGGTAAACCGACGACGGGAAGACGGGAATGCCGAGCACTTTCGAAAGGAAGTCGCGCACCTCGTTGCGAAACTGGATCAACAATATCGCCGACACCAGCCCGCTCACGGAGCCGAGGAAGCCGATCATCATCCCCTGCCCCAGGAAGACCTGCACGACCTGCGAGGTATTCGCGCCGAGCGCCTTCAGCACGCCGATGTCGCGCGTCTTCAGCACCGTAAATGTGAAGAGCGTGTTCATGATGCAGAACGCCGCAACCACAATGATGATCATCAAAATGATGAACAACATCCCGCGCTCCATCCGGATCGCATCGAAGAGCTGCTTGTTCGCATCCATCCACGTGATCGCGACATTCGGTGGCCCAATGCGATCCATGATCGCGCGCTTCGTCAACTCGACCTGGAATGGATCGGTCGTGTTCACGCCGAGCCCATTCACCTCTCCGCTGAATCCGTAAAGCTCCTGCCCGATGTGGAGCGGCACGATAATGAAATTGCTGTCGTAGTCGTAGCGACCGGTCCGAAAAATTCCCGCGACCTCGATTTCCGACGGCAGGATCATCTCCTTGAGC
>JBOHXO010000575.1:0-3373 GCA_050737475.1 Chthoniobacterales bacterium | reverse complement strand
TTCCTGGGCTGGCCGCCCATGGTCGAAAACGAGCCGCCAACGTAGATGTTCGCTCCATCCACGGCCATGCTCTGGATCGGGTTGCTGGGGTTCGGGTCCCAGCTGCCGGCATTGCCGGTGGCGATGCTGATATTTGCGGCTCCGTTGCGCGCCTGGCCGCCCATGGTCGCGAAATTACCGGTCACGTAGATGTAGCCGTTGCTGGCGACGAGCATGGAAATGCCGAGAGCGGTATTCGGGCTGGGATCCCATGCGGTCACCGTGCCATCCGAGATGTTCAATTCCGCCACGCCGTATCGCGTCATGCCGCCGATGCTGGTGAAAAAGCCGCCCGCGTAGAGCTTGTCGCCGACGATCGCGAGACCGAGCGAGCCGTTGTTCGGGTTCGGGCTCCAGCCGCCCTGCGCGGCGCCGTTGGAGATCGCGAGTTTGGCGAGTTCCTTGTATGCCTGTCCGCCGATGTTGTTGAAAAATCCGGCGGCGTAAATGAACGTGCCATCCGAGACCATCGCGGTGACTCCGTTATCGGCGTTGGGATTCCACGAAGTCGCGAGACCGGTCGTCGCGTCAATGGCGGCGATGGAGTTGCGGACATCTCCGCCGGCCACGGTGAAATCACCGCCGACATAAATATTCGAACCCTCCTTGATCATGCAGAAGACGACGTTGTTCGCGCCGGGATTCCACGAGGTCACGGCACCGGTGTTGAGATCAACCGCAGCCAGCCTGTTGCGAGTCTGTCCGCCCACGGTGGTGAAAAGTCCGCCGATGTAGGCGATGTTGGTCGCCGGATCCACGACGATGGCATTGATCGTGTTGTTGGCTTCCGGGAAATTCGTGAGCACCGTGAAGCCCGCCGCCTCGCCTCGCGGAGCACCCGCAAGCAGCAATACGGACAAAAGAAGGGTCAATACAGCCTGCGAAGGGAATAAGCGGTGCCTCATATTTTGAGGCATTACGTAGCGTGTCCCCGGCAAAACGCAACCCTCGAAGAAGCCCCCGACTTGCCCAAATGAAGGGCCCGGCGTAGGTTGGCAGCAACTCAGGAGCCGCTGCGCAAAGGGCGGATGGTTGTTATGGCAAACGCAATGGTTATTGGGATTGGCGGCGTCGGTTCCGTCATCGGGCAGAGACTTCACGAATACGATTGCTTCGATCGCATCGTGCTCGCGGACATGGACACGACGTTCGCGAACCAGCTCTCCACGCGCACGTCGAAGAACCGCTTCGTCATCGCGCAGGTGGACGCGATGAACACCGACCAGCTCACCGCGCTCATGAAGGAGCACAAGGTCGCCGTCACCTGCAACGCCTGCACGTGCCAGACGAACCATTCCGTGCTCGAAGCCTGCCTGCGCGCCGGTTCGCACTACCTCGACATGGCCGCGGATATTTATTCGCCGCCCGGTGTGAAGCGGCCCGGAAAAAATTCGTTCGAGGCCGAGATCGAAAAATTCAACCAGCGCTACATTGACGCGGACCTCGCCGGCATTCTCTGCATGGGCATGGACCCCGGCGCCGTGAACGTCTTCGCCCGCTGGGCCATGGACCGCCTCGACACCGCCAGCTCCATCCGCGTGCTCGACGCCGACAACGCCGAGGTGAAGGGCTACCGCTTCGCCGTGCTGTTTTCGCCCGAGACATTTTTCGAGGAACTCGGCGCGGTGCCCTACTACGTGAAGGACGGCCGCGTCACCAGCGGCAAGGCACTCGAGACCGAGGTCGAATGGGTGCGCTTCCCCGAGCCGATCGGCCTGCAAAAAACCTACGCCGTCGCGCACGAGGAAGGCGTGAGCCTCGGCATCTATCCGCCGTTCGTTGAAAAAGGCGTGCGCTACTCGGTCTTCAAATACTCGATCCCCGACAAGGTCGTGCACATCTCGAAATCGCTCGCCCTCCTCAACCTCGACTCGTGGAAAAAAGTCCGCGTGGACGGCGTGGAAGTCGCGCCCGTGCGCGTCGCCAGCGCCAGCCTGCCGAAGCCCGCGCAGCTTGGCGCCACGGTGGACGGCTATTCCTGCGTCGGTACCGAGGTGCGCGGCACGAAGGACCGCAAGCGCGTGGAATATTTCGTCTACTCGATGGACAGCCATCGCGACACCTACGACAAATACGGCTACTCGCTCACCCTCGTGCAGACCGGCCTGCCGCCGGCCCTCACCGCCCGCCTGCTCGTCACCGGAAAAATTCCCGAACGCGGCGTAATGATGCCCGAGCACCTCGATCCCGAGGAACTCATGACGAACTTCTCACGCGAAGGCCTGCCCATCTTCATCGAAAAACGTGAAGTCGAGCGGCTGTAGGACGACTCACGCCCCGGGCCAAATCTCTTCCAGCCTGGCGAAATGGGCATCGCTCGACTCGATCGAGGCCCCATGCACGAAGGCACAGGCGGCGATCACGATGTCCGACGAAGGCACGGGCACCCCGCCTTCCCGGCATTTCAAAGCAAGCCGCCGCGACATCATCCACACCGCGGTGTTGATCTCCAGAAAGGGAAGCAACTCCAGTAATTCCTTCATGTCGCGGCCATCCTGCTTCGACCTCACGCCCATCCACAGCTCGACGGCGACGATCTCGCAAATTGCTCCCTGCCCCGCGCTCAAAAGCCTGCGCACCCGCTCCTTCGCCGCCCCGTCGCCTTTTCGCCGCAGAAAATGAACCAGGCTGGAAGTGTCCACGAGTGTCATTTCGGCAGCTCGAGACTTCTCAACCTCATCAATTCATCGAAATCCATGAACGTTTCGGAATTTCCCAGCCGGGCGACGAGCGACGACAACCGCGCGCGACGATTCATTTCCTCCAACGCACGCAGCACGGCCTCGCGCTTCGTCCGCGCTCCGCTCACACGCATGGCCTCGTCGAGGACATCTTCAGGAATATCCAGCGTGGTTTTCATACGGAAACCTTGTCACATTCATCCAGCATTTCCCACCGAGAAATGCGGCAACACGAATCCGGCCCTCACCGCCCGCCTGCTCGTCACCGGAAAAATTCTCGAGCGCGGAGTGATGATGCCCGAGCACCTCGATCCCGAGGAACTCATGACTAACTTCTCACGCTAAGGCCTGCCCATCTTCATCTAGAAGCGCTAAGTCGAGCGGCTCTAGAGCATGTCCTGAACTTCAACAGGAGGAAAGGGAGGGAGCGGAGGGTTTTTACAGAAGGACGCGAAGGACGCAAAGAATGGCAGGAATGCCTCCCCTTCGCGTCCTTTTGTTCAAAGCTGTTCTCTCCTCCCTCTGTTTCCTCCTGTTAAAATCTTCAGGAACTGATGCACGCGGATGGGTTTTTCGTGTCTTTTTGCATGCCAGCTTTTTTGTCTGCCCCGAAAGTTCAGGAGATCCTCTGGGACGATCCGCACTGTAGCGGC
>JBOHXO010000574.1:0-3867 GCA_050737475.1 Chthoniobacterales bacterium | reverse complement strand
CTCCCAAGCTTCCCGCGTGTCAAGCAGGCGGCTGTGACACAATTTGCCGACGGGATTGCCGCTCGAAGTCGGCGGCTTCATCGAAACCGCCCTACCGTTCCGCCGGCCTGTCCCCTACTTTTTCTTGAGCACGGTGACCTTGATGATCAGCGGCTCGGAGTCGTCGAATTCGCCGACGGCATAAACCGTGATCTGGTGTTTGCCCGGCTTGAGCTTCTCCTTGATGCTCCACGCGCTGACGCCCTTGGCGGTCTTGTAGTCGCCGTCGTCAATCGAGTAATCCACCTCTTCCGCACCGGTTGAGATGCCGCGGATTTTGACAAGGGACTTGAGCGTCTTGATTGATTTTTTGCCGATCAACTTGAGCGTGGGCGGGGGCGACGGGACGATCGTGTAGGTCGCGGTGGTGATTGTGCTGTCGGTGTCGCCGGGCTTGTAGGCAAACGCCTTCACGACTGTCGTCTCGAAAATTTCCGGCGGGAAAGTGGGATCATAGACGTCCGACATCATATCCGGATCGGTGCCATCGGTCGTAAAGAAGATGGTGGCTCCCGTCGTATTCGTCGTCATCGTGACATCCACGAAGTCGAAATACGTTCCGCTGCCCGGTGAAAACATGGGCGCCTCAACCGTGGCGGCCAAAGCCGAACCGGCAAAAAGGGCGATTACGGCAACATAAGCGAAGATTTTCAGCTTCATAAAAATGAGGGGGTTAATTCGTTTCCCTTTATTTACTACAACCGGCGCATTTCGCCAGCCCGGGTTGCGAAAAGTGTCACTTCTTTTTGACGGTGACGGTCACCTTGGCGGTGGCTGTGCCATTGATGCCCGTGACCGTGATCGTGATCACATTCTTGCTGCCCGCCTTCAGCTTCGCGTTGAAGCTCCAGGCGCTGGTGCCGGCGGCCGTCTTCTTGGGCCCTTTTCCGACCTTATAGGTTACGGAAGTGGCATTCGTGGCCGTGCCCTTGATCTTGACGCTGAGCTTGGTGGTCTTGATGGACTTGCTGCCGCTTACGGTCACCGTGGGTGCGGGCGTCGGGATGATTGTGAAGGTCTCGGTCGTTACCGAACTGTCCGTGAGAGTGTTGGCATTATCATGGGCAAAGGCCTTGATGGTCTGGGAACTCTTGATCGTGAAAGCTCCCGAATAGGGCGTGGAAGCCGTCGTCGGAGTCGAGCCATCGGTTGTGTAATAGATGGTCGAATTGCCGGTGGTCGTGCTTATCGAGATCTGAGTCGAGTCGGCAAATGAACCGGTGATCGGAGCAATGACAGGCGCATTGACACTCGCGTTGCTCTGCACATTGAACGTGAGCGTGTAGGTGCGGGCAGTGGCACTCGTCTCGTGGAGCCAGAAGGTATAGCTCGTGTTCCCGGCGAGCGGAATCGTGTAGCCGATCGGCGCGCCGTTGCCCGGGATGCCATTTTTCATATTGGCCAGCAAATTTCCGCCCAATACCGTCTGGGCACCGGAATTCACTCCACCAAAATGGCAATAGCCATTCATGTTGGCGGGATTCGGCGCAGCGACAGTTTCCGTGAAGGTAGCCCCCGTCTGAAATGCGATAAACGACTTCGCGGTCGTGTTGTCGTAGGCGGTCAGAATGATGCTCTGGAGATTAAACATGTTAGGCACAACGATTTTCACATAGTCCTCATCCCCGGCGACGGTCGTGGCAGTCAGCGTGTTCGCGCCGGCAGCAGCAGACAGAGTAAACGTCGTGGGGGCAGCCCTGTTACCAGAGAGATCTCCGTTTCCGCCTTCCGTATAAGTGGCAGCAAATGCAAGCGCCGGCATCAGCACGGGAAGAAGAGCGAGGGTTTTGAGGAAACTATGGGATTTCATATAGGCTGGGCCAATTCTCCGAGGTGGAATATCAATGCCATCAATCGGGACAAAAGCAACCGTTTGCCGGCGGATTTTTGGGGAAATTGCGGCAATTTGCACGCTGAGGCGACAGCGCCAGCTAAAACGAAGAAACGTCGCGGAAGAGCCGCCCTATTTCCTGAAAACAGTGACCTTTGCCGTCTTCGATTGCCCGCCGATGCCGACCGCCCTCACACTCACAAGGTTGCGCCCATGTTTCACCTTCGCGGTCAGGCTCCACGTCGTGTGACCTTCCGCCAACTTATAGGCTCCTTTCGTTCCGACACGAAACTCCACCCGTGTGGCGAAACCATTGACGCGGCCCTTGAATTTGACGCGGGCCTTCGTCGTCGTGATCACCTTTTTACCGCTCACCTTCACGACCGGCGGAGGCGGCGTTGGAATGGTGTTGAACACGAGTGTGTAGGTCACCGCCACGCCACCGGTTTCCTGCAGCCAGATCGCATAGGTGCCGGATGCAAGCGGTGGAATGAAGCCCGCGGCGCCGGCCCCTTCGCCCATGTCGTCGAGGATGTCCGTGCCGACAAGCGCAGTCGTGCCCGTGACGCCGAAATGAGCCCAGCCCAGCAGCCCCGCGGCGGTCGTGGCGGTCGGGGGCACCGTAAACGTCGCGCCATTCTGAATCGCGATGAACGATTTCGTCGCGCCGGAGTAGGCACTCGGCACGATGCCTTGCAGCACGTAGCCGGCAGGGACACTGATTGCGACGTAATCCTCGTCCCCGGACACGGTGGTCGCCGTCAGGACATTTGAACCCGGCGTCAGCGCAAAGGCCGTGGGCGCTCCCATCGTATCGGAGAGGTCGCCGTCCGTGCCTTCGTCGTAGTTGGTGGCGAACGCAGCGCCGGTCGGAAAAAGCAATGCCACGGCCAGGGCAGCCGCGTGAAGAAATGCGGAACGATTTTTCATCGGAGTCTTTTGGTTGTGTGGATGACCACCTCAACCAAGGACTCCCGGCGCCTATTTTTTGTCGGCGTTGAGAGCGGCCTTCACGGCCTCTTCGATCTCGGTGGCCAATGCAGTATCGTTTTTCAAAACTTCCTTGGCCGCATCGCGACCCTGCGCGATTTGCGTGCCCTTGTAGCTCAGCCACGAGCCGCGTTTCTCGAGGATGTTTTTCTCGATCGCGAGATCGAGCAGCGAGCCCGTGCTGGAAATTCCCTCGTTATACATGATGTCGAACTCCGCCTCGGTGAATGGCGCGGCGACCTTGTTCTTCACCAGCTTGATCTTCGTGCGATTGCCGACCACGACGTTGTCCCCGGTCTTGATCGCGCCGATGCGACGGATGTCCACGCGCACGCTGGAGTAGAATTTGAGCGCCTTGCCGCCGGGCGTCGTCTCGGGATTGCCAAACATCACGCCGATTTTTTCGCGAATCTGGTTCGTAAAAATCACGACCGTGTTCGCCTTCGAAATGAACGCCGTGAGCTTGCGCAACGCCGCGCTCATCAGTCGCGCCTGCGCGCCGACCACCGCGTCGCCGATCTCGCCCTCGAGCTCGCTCTTCGTCACGAGCGCCGCGACGGAATCCAGCACGATCACGTCGAGCGCGTTCGAACGCACCAGCGTCTCGCAAATGCGCAGCGCCTCCTCGCCGGAGTTCGGCTGCGAGACGAGCAGATCGTCGAGGTTCACGCCGAGCTTCCGCGCATACGCCGGATCGAGGGCATGCTCGACGTCAATGAATCCCGCAAGCCCTCCGCGCTTCTGCGCCTGCGCGATGACAGTCAGCGTAAGCGTCGTCTTGCCCGAGGATTCCGGACCGTAGATTTCCACGATGCGGCCCTTCGGAAATCCGCCGACGCCAAGCGCGCGATCAATGAGAATGTTGCCGGTCGGAATGACGTCCACCTCCGAGCGAGTCGAGTCGCCGAGCCGGCGGATCGCCTCGCTGCCGTAATCTTTTTCGATCTGCTGCAGCGCGAGGTCGAGGTTGCGTGCGCGGGCGGCTTGCGCCTTGTCTTCGGTCGGAG
>JBOHXO010000573.1:0-2487 GCA_050737475.1 Chthoniobacterales bacterium | reverse complement strand
ACAACACGCGCTCGCTCTCGGAAAGCAGGTCGTAGCTCCAGTCAATGAGCGTGCGCAGCGTCTGTTGGTGCGGCAGCACGGAGCGGCCGCCGCCGGTCAGCAATCGAAAACGATCGTCGAGCCGCTGCGAAATTTGTTCCGGCGTGAGCACGCGCGCGCGCGCTGCGGCGAGCTCGATGGCGAGCGGAATGCCGTCGAGGCGCCAGCAGATTTGCGCGATGGCGGCCGCGTTTTGCTTTGTGATTTCGAAGCCGGGCTTCACGGACGAGGCGCGGTCAATGAAAAGGCGCACGGCCTCGAATTGCGAAACGGTCGCCACGACGTCCGGCACCTGGAAAAGATCCGTGCGTGGGTCGAGCACGGTGAGCGGCGGCACCTGCCATGTGTGTTCCCCGGCGATGCCGAGCGAATGTCGGCTCGTGGCGAGCACGCGCAATGTGTCGCAACCGCGCAGCAGCGAGGCGACGAACTCGGCGCATGCCTCGAGGACGTGTTCGCAATTATCGAGCACGAGCAGCACGCGGCGGCCGCACAAAAAGCGGATGATCGTCGCGCGCAGCGACTCGCCGGGCTCCTCGCGCAGGCCGAGTGTATCAGCCGTGAGCTCGATGATGCGCTCGGGATCGCTGATCGTTGCAAGCTCCACGAGCCAGACGCCGTCGGAATAATCCGCGAGAATTTCCTCCGCGACCTGGATCGTAAGCCGGGTCTTGCCGGTGCCGCCCGTGCCGGTGAGCGTGAGCAGGCGCGTCGTGCCGAGCAGCCGCTTGACCTCGGCGCGTTCGTATTCGCGGCCGATGAAGCTGTTGAGAAGCGTCGGCAGGTTGTTCGGCGTGATTTCGAGCGACCGCAGCGGTGGAAATTCCGAGGGCAGGCCCGCCAGCACAAGCTGAAACAAATGCTCCGGCCGCGCGAGGTCGCGCAGGCGCCTCTCGCCGAGGTCGCGCAGTTGCACGCCGGTCGGAAGGATATCGCGCACGAGTTCCTCGACCGGCAGCGAGAGCAGCACCTGGCCGCCGTGCGCGGCGCCCATGATGCGGGCCACGCGGTTGAGGCTATTGCCGAAATAGTCGTTGTCGCGAAACTCCGCCGTGCCGACATGCAGCGCCATGCGAACCTTCAACGGGCCGGTCTCGCCCCATTCCTCATCGTGCAGCGCCTGCTGGACATCCGCGGTGGCAGCCAGCGCATCGCCGGCGCGATCGAACGCCACGCAAAACGCGTCGCCGATCGTCTTGAAAACAAATCCGCCATGCGACTCGGCAATCGTGCGCACGATCGCGTCGTGCCGCTGCAACGCATCACCCATCGCAACGGGATAACGCTCCCAAAGGCGCGTGCTTCCCTCGATGTCGCTGAAGAGAAAGGTGATGGTTCCGGTCGGCGCGGACATACACATCGAAGCTTATCGCCGCTTTTCCCGCGCGCCAAATGGAATGCACGTCATTGGCATTCAACTCCGGAAGGTTTGCCGCACCCCGTGCCGTGTGAGCAGAACGAGTGCCGCAATGCCGAGCATTGGCCCGACCGGAAAGCCCAGGCACGAAGCAGCGGCGAGAAATATGGTTTTTTTGAATTCAACCCGGCGCCAGATCAGCCGCGCGGCCTGCGCGTAGATGAGGGCAAACATCGTGAGATAGCCAAATCCCAGCCCCACCAGCGCCGCCTTTCGGTGGTCGCCCTGCAACTCCGCAAAATTCGGAACGACGCCCCGCAGCACCGCAAAAACAATGCACCCGAAGGTCAGCAGCGAAGCGGTCGCGAACAAGGCGGAAAGAATTTTAAGGGCGCGGTCCATGAAACGCCGCCCGGTTTCTCACGGATGCACGGCGGAATCAAGGCGCAGCCGGTGCGACTGCCTGCCAATGCCCCTCGGGGCACGACGCGGTGCGCCAGGCGATTTTTTTGGCAACGTTGCAGCCGCATGCGATGCAGCGATCATCGTGGGCCTCATACCGGCCGCAGATGTTCGAGCCGCAGATGGCGCGGCGTCTGGCAATTTCGGAGGCAGGCATCTCCGGATCACCGCGCAGGACAGATGCGCCTTCGCGGGCCGAAGCGCCAAAAAATGCGCGCACCTTCTTCAAAAATCCGGGCGGGTTGGCAGACATGGCAATACGATCTGGAAATTCGCAGAACAGATGAGGCATTGCCAGCGGCCGTTTCGTGGTGCATGGTCGCCGCCTACCCGGGGCGTAGCTTAGCTTGGTAGAGCGCCTGGTTTGGGACCAGGAGGTCGCAGGTTCAAATCCTGTCGCCCCGATTTTTCTTCCGCTGCAGTGGCCGGCAAGCGCCACCAATGCCCCCGCATCGCTTCACAGGCCTGGAATGAGAACGCCATGAAACATCTCTATTTGCTCGTCATGATTGCCGCCTTTTCGACGGCTTCGACCTCGGTGGCAGAGGTGTCCCCTGGCGATAGGGTCGCTATTCAAAAATATTGGAAAAAGCTCAAGGCCCTGCCGAATGGGGCCGCCAGCTATACAA
>JBOHXO010000572.1:0-4638 GCA_050737475.1 Chthoniobacterales bacterium | reverse complement strand
GTCACGCAGCTCACCGTCGGGCAGTTCTACGCGAATCACGCCGAGCACCTCGGCCTGCGCCTCGAGGGCCTCTCGCTCGGGATGAACCGCATCATTCGCGAGCCCACCATCAACCGCCCCGGCCTCGCCCTCGCCGGCTTCTTCAGCTACTTCGCGGGCAAGCGCATCCAGGTCATCGGAAACTCCGAGCTCAGCTACCTCCGCTCGCTCAAGACCGCCGTGCTGCAGGAGCGCTGCCGCGAGCTTTTCGAGCGCAAGATTCCGTGCCTCGTCGTCGCGCACGGTGCAAGCGTCCCTCCGGTGCTGTTGCAGACGGCCGCGGAATTCGAGACGCCGGTTTTTCGCTCGCCGATGATCACGATGAAGTTCATCAACGCCGCCACCATTGCGCTCGAATTCGAGTTCGCGCCCTCCTCGTCGGAGTATGGCAGCATGATGGACATCCAGGGCATCGGCACCCTCCTGCGCGGTGACAGCGGCATCGGCAAAAGCGAATGCGTGCTCAGCCTCATCGAGCGCGGCTACAGCCTCGTGAGCGACGACATCACGCGGATCAAGGCCATCGAGGGCCGCGAGCTCGTCGGCATGTCCGCGGAACTCACGCGCTTCCACATGGAGGTGCGCGGCATCGGCATCATCAACGTCGCCTCGGTCTTCGGCGTCGGCAGCGTGCGCCCCGAGAAACGCCTCGATCTCGTCGTCTCACTTCGCGATTGGCACGAAGTTGAAGACATAGATAGGATTGGCATTGACCGGGATTACTACGAGATACTGGGCATCCGCGTTCCGCACGTGACGATTCCCGTGCGAATCGGAAGGGATCTGGGGCGCCTTGTCGAAGTGGCCGCGCTTGATCAGAAACTCAAAAGCATGGGACATAACACCGCACTCGAATTCAACCAGCGCCTGCTTAACATGATGCAGCAAAACCCCGAACGATAATGGGCCTGCTCTCCCGCAAAAAGCCCGCCGACGACGCAAACCGCTGCGCGCGCGAGGTGGTCATTCAAAATCGGAATGGCCTCCACGCGCGCCCGGCGGCAATGCTCGTCAAGGTCTCCAGCCGCTTCCGTGCGGAGATTTGGGTCGAGAAGGACGGCGAGCGCGTCAATGGCAAGAGCATCATGGGCCTCATGATGCTCGCCGCGGGCAAAGGCTCGAAATTGACGATCATTACCGAGGGTGCGGACGCCGACCGCGCCGCGGACGAGTTGCAATCGCTGATCGAGAGTCGTTTTGGCGAGGAATAACGCCGGCACAGGGTGGCTCCACAAGCCCTTTGACCGGCCATTGAAATCCTGTTAGCGGTTCACCGAATTATGGGTGACGCTGTCGGCTCCCGCGAACAACGCTTCGAAGGCATAGCCGTCGCGCCGGGCATCGCCCGCGGCCCTGCCATCGTGCATTGGGTCGAGGAGGAGGAAATCCCCTACCGGAAGATTCCCGCCAGCGCCCTCCCCGAGGAAATCGCGCGCTTCGAGTCCGCGCTCATCGCCACGCGCGGCGAGTTGCTGGAAATGCAGCAGAAAATCGCCGAGGCCATCGGCACCACGGACGCGAGTATTTTCGACGCGCATCTGCTCGTCGTCGAGGATCGCACGCTCATTGACGAGGTGCTGCGCAGCGTCGAGTCCGACAAACACAACGTCGAGTTCGCCTTCCACAAGGTCGCTGAGCGATACTGCAAATCCCTCAGCGAGATTGACGATCCCTACCTCCGCGAACGCGTCGTGGATATCGAGGACGTTACGCGTCGCGTCATCCGTCACCTGCTCGGCAAGGCCAGCCCCGGCCTCCACGCCCACGCGGAGCAGCACATCATCATCAGCCACAACCTCACGCCTTCCGATACCGCGCTGCTCAACCGCACGCTCGTGCTCGGCTTCGCCACCGAGGCGGGCAGCAAGACCTCGCACACCGCCATCATGGCGAGGTCGCTCGGCATTCCCGCCATCGTCGGACTGCACGACGTCATGGCGCACATCACGGGCGGCGACCCGCTGCTCATTGATGGCTACCGCGGCATTCTCATCGTCCATCCGTCGCCGCAGACGCTCAAGGAATACGAGGCCTACGAAAAGGAAAAGGACCTCGTCGAGGAGCGGCTCGAGCTCATCCGCGACACCGCGAGCACCACCTCGGACAACATCCACATCACGCTCTCGGCGAATATCGAGCTGCCGGGTGAGATGGACGATGTGAAGGAAAGCGGTGCCGAGGGCGTGGGACTTTATCGCACCGAGTTTCTTTATCTCAATCGCGACACGCTCCCGGACGAGGAGGAGCAATTCGAGAGCTACCGCATCGTCGCCGAGCGCAGCGCGCCGCATTCCGTGATCATCCGCACGCTCGACGTTGGCGGCGACAAGGTGGCCACGAGCCTCGAATTGCCCGTGGAGGAAAATCCCTTCCTCGGCTGCCGCGCCATTCGCTTCTGCCTCGAGCATCCCGCGATTTTCAAGACCCAGCTCCGCGCCGTGCTCCGTGCCTCCGCGCACGGACACGTCCGGTTGATGTATCCGATGATCTCCGGCCTCGCGGAGTATCGCCAGGCCAACGCCATCCTCGAGGAATGCAAGGCCGAGTTGATCAAGGACGGCAAACCCTTCGACAAGGAAATGGAAGTCGGCGCGATGATCGAGGTGCCCAGCGCCGCGCTGGCCGCCGATGTGCTCGCGAAGGAGATGAAGTTTTTCAGCATCGGCACGAACGACCTCATTCAATACACGATCGCCGTGGATCGCGTGAACGACCGCATCGCGCACCTCTACAAGCCGACGCACCCCGCCATCCTTCGCCTCATCCGCATGGTCGTGGACGCCGCGCGCGCAAACGGCATCTGGACCGGCGTCTGCGGCGAAATGGCCGGCGACATCGTCCTCACCCCACTGCTGCTCGGCATCGGCATTGATGAATTGAGCACCAGCGCCACACTCGTTCCGCGCGTGAAAAAGGTCGTGCAGAGCGTGTCTCTTACCGAGTGCCAGGCGCTCGCGGCGGAGGCCATGCGCACGGATACCTCGAGCGAAATCATGCAGCTTTGCGTGGATTTCGCCCGCGCCCGCTACGACGAGCTTCTTTCCTGAGCCGGCGCTACGGCTTGGGTTTCGCCGCGCGGTCCTTGTACCAAAGGATGCCGTAGGCGCGCAGGTTTGCGACCAGCGCGCGCAGGTTGTCCGCGAGAACCCGGTCGGAAATGAGCGTGCCCAGCGGCCCCCTGCCGTTGCGCGCATCGCGAACGAGCAGTCGGATTTCGGCCATCGTCTTGTCGAATGACTCCGCGGCAGCCTTGGTCGCAGCAAGCGTGTCGGTCGTCTTGTCCGCCGTCGTGGTGATGTGCCCGACCGCCTCGGAAATTTTCTTCATCGCCTGCGAGGCATCCACGACCACCGCGTCCAATTTCTTCGAGGCCGTGTTGAACTCCGCGCTGCTCGACTTCAAATTTTGCAAAGTATCGTTCACTGCGGCGATGCTCTGTTTGTTCAACACCTCCTCGTTCAATCGCGTGACCACCGTGTCAATGTGCTTCACGGCCCCGCGCATCTCCTCCACGAGTTTTCCGCCGCCTCCGGCGAGTTCAGCAATGCCGCCGGCATCCTTCTTGCCGATCACCGTCGCACCCGGCTCGATCGGCTTGTAGTCGCTGATATTCAGATCCGCCGGCATCGTGATGTCCACGAAGCTGTCGCCGAGCAACCCCGCGCTGCCAATCGTGAACGCCGAACCCTCGGGAACCTGCACGCCTTCGCGGATTTTCAGGATCACGTAAACTCCGCGCATGCTATCGAGGACGTAGGGACCTTCCTTTACCGTGCCAACCTTCGCACCGGCCAGCAGCACATCGGCCCCTGCGAACAATCCGCTCGCGTTCGGATACTCGATGCGAATGTCGTAAAACTTGGTCAACCCATCACCGAAGCGACCGAAATACACGACCATCGCGCAGATCGCCACCAGGCCGAGCAGCATGAAAAATCCCACCCGCACCTGCGTTACTTTTTCTGAACTCATGATCGTCTCTTTCGTTTAGTCAGCTTCATCTGATCGTCCATCCACAAAATCGCGCACCACGGGATCCGTCGTCCGCTTCAAATCCTCCACAGTGCCGTAAAAGCGCACGGTGCCTTCGTTCAGCAACGCCACCCGGTCGGCGATATGGTAGCAACTCACCATGTCGTGCGTCACCACGATGGACGTGACCGCGAGCTGGCGCTGCATGCGGCGAATCAGCCGGTTGATGCTGTCCGACACGATGGGATCGAGGCCCGCAGTCGGCTCGTCGTAAAGAATGACTTCCGGCGGCGACACGATCGCGCGCGCCAGGGCCACGCGCTTGCGCATGCCGCCGCTCAAATTCACCGGCATTTTTTTCTCGTGGCCGAGCATGTTCACGAGATCGAGCGTCTCGCTCACCTTGGTCGCGATCAATGCTTCGTCCTTCTCGCCGCGCTCACGCAGCGGAAACGCCACGTTTTCAAAAACAGTCATCGAGTCGAACAACGCGCCATCCTGGAAAACCATCCCGATCTTGCGGCGCACGGGCTCGAGCTGCCGCTCGTTCAACCCGGTGATGTCCTTGCCCTCGACAAGAATCTGTCCGGAAATCGGCTTCATGAGCCCGATGAGGTGGCGCAGGAA
>JBOHXO010000571.1:0-4343 GCA_050737475.1 Chthoniobacterales bacterium | reverse complement strand
CCGTCCGCCGCGCCCGGCTATTCGGCGGAGAATTTCGAGGCATTCGGCCTGCTTGCCTGCGGCATTCACGACTGGAACGCCGGCGACGTCGAGTCGGGTGGTGCGGCAATCGAACAATTCGCAAAATCCAGCCCGCACGCTCCGGACGAATGGGTCGCGGAGCTCAAGCCCATCACCTCGCCCTACCTCGCGGACTACCGCCGTTACATCGAGCTGCGCGACGCCGCAAAAATAGCGACCGGCGATGGTGTCGCCGCCGTGCTCACCCGCATCGAGCAGGCCAGGACGGAAGTGAAAACCGGCACGCCAATAATCACAAAACTCGAGGAACTTTCCGGGACACTCAAGGCTCAGTGAGTGGACAGACGACGGGGCGCAGTTAAAGTTTCCGCATGAGCAGTGACTCGCCAGGATTGACGCCCGAGGAAATTCAAAAGCGGCTCGCCGAATTTTTGCGCACCGGCATGCAGGCCAAATTCGCCGACGCTCCCGCGGCCGAGGCGGCGCCCACCGATGACGCCGACGACGAGGAAGAGGACGAGATCGAGGATTTTTTCGAATTCGATTTCAAGCCACGCGACATCAAGCGGCACCTCGACCGTTTCGTGATCAAGCAGGACGAGGCGAAAAAGGTGCTCGGGATCGCGGTGTGCGACCATTACAACCACGCGCGCTATGCCCGGAAAATGCGCGCCGAGGGCGACGAATCCCTGATCGAATACGCGAAGCAAAACGTCATTCTCGTCGGCCCGACCGGGGTGGGGAAGACGTATCTCGTGAAGCACATTGCCGAGTTGATCGGCGTGCCGTTCGTGAAGGCGGACGCGACAAAATTCAGCGAGACCGGCTACGTGGGCGGCGACGTCGAGGATCTCGTGCGCGAGCTTGTTCACAAGGCCGACGGGGATGTCGCACTCGCGGAGCACGGCATCATCTACATTGATGAAATTGACAAGATCGCGAGTTCCTCGTCGCAATCCGGTCGTGACGTGAGCGGTCGCGGCGTGCAGACCACGCTGCTCAAATTGATGGAGGAAACCGAGGTGCCCGTGCGCAATCCGATGGATATCCAGGCGCAGTTGCAGGCGGCGTTCGAGATGCAGCGGCGCGGCGGCGCACCGAAGCGCGAATCCATCAACACACGCCACATTCTTTTCATCGTGAGCGGTGCGTTCGACAAGCTCGACGACCAGGTTCGCAAGCGCGTGCGACAGGCAAACATGGGCTTCGGCGCGGAGCCGATCACGGCCGAGGAGGACAAAAAAATGCTCCACAAGGTCGCGACGCAGGACTTCATCGCCTACGGCATGGAGCCGGAATTCATCGGGCGCCTGCCGGTGCGTGTGGTGTGCGATCCGCTCGATGCGGGAGACCTGTTCGAAATTCTCAAGCGCTCCGAGGGCAGCATCATCCGGCAATACGAACGCGCCTTCCAGGCCTACGGCGTCGAGGTGCTGTTCGAGGATGGCGCGCTGCGGCGCATTGCATCGCTCGCCGCGGAGGAAAAGACGGGCGCACGCGGCCTGCTCACCGTTTGCGAGCGGCTGCTGCGCGATTACAAATACGAGCTTCCCGATTCGGGTGTGCATTCGTTCACGGTCAACGAGGCACTCATTGACGAGCCCGCCGCCGCGCTGCGCGGGCTGCTCGATTCCGGCCACGCGGAGAAGGAGCGTTCGCTTGCGGCGATCGTCCGGCAATTCGCCGAGCGTTTTCGCGACCAGCATGACATCGAGATCACGTTCGAGGACGGCGCGGTGCAGGCGATTGTGCAGCGGGCGTTGAACAGCGACGGGGGCGTGCGCGAGGTCTGCGAGGAATTGTTCAAGGACTACCAGTTCGGCCTGCAGCTCATCCGCAAAAACAGCGGCCGGCGCGAGTTCGAGATTCCGCTCCGCGCGGTGGACGATCCGGATGGCGTCCTGAGCGGGTGGGTGGTGGAATCCTATCGCCAGGCGCGGCCGAATGAGCCAGACTCGCCGGTTTCCCAATGAGATATTTCAAGGCCTCCCTCGTCATAGGCACGATTTCGTTGCTGGCGATGCTGGTGATCGACCTCACCGGCTGGCTGCACACCGCCGATACCGCGACCGGGCATTTGCTCGCAAAAATCGCGCCGGATGGCTCGCTGAAGGACGCTCCGCACACCGCCGTCCTCATCGTTGCCGGGCTGCTCGCCTACATCTTCGCATGGTTCACCGCGGACATCTCGCGGCCCGCGACGAAGACCGTGGTCGCGCTGTGCGGCCTCGCACTGGTGCTCACGGCGTCCGCCACGCTCGCGCTCTACGGCATCTTTCATTCGCCCTGTCAGGCGTTCCTCACCGGGTTGCTCTCGTGGTTGATCGCTCTTTGCTACGGCGGCAGCGAATCGGGCGCACGCAAGCGGGTGCTCGGCCGGCTTTTCGGCCAGCGGCTCTCGCGGACGCAATTCGCGAAGCTCGTGGACTCCACGCAGCCGTTGAATTTTCCCGGCACGGAATTGAACGCAACCGTCATCGTCTGCGAGATCCACAACCACGCCGAACTTCTCGACACGCTCGGCGCCACGGACTACGTCGCGATGACGAATCTCTATCTCAAGACCGTTTCCGACTATCTCGTCGAGGCCGGCGGGTATCTCGATGAATGCGGCGGCGAGAGCCTGCGTGTCGTCTTCGGCGCTCCGATCGAGCGCGAGGACCATGCCATCGCCGGCTGCAAAGCCGCGCTGGATGCGGCGGCGCGCATTGACGCGTTGAACAAGGAGTGCGACGAGCGCTGGCGTCAGCGGCTGGATTTTCGTGTCGGCATCAGCTCCGGCCCGGTGGTCGGCGCGGCCTACGGCGGAGCGCGGCTCGGAGCGTTCAGCGTGGCGGGAACGACGGTGGAATTTGCGCGTCGGCTCTGCGCCGCGTGTGCGAATTACGGATGCCGCATTCTCGTCGGTCCGGAGACCTACCTCGATGCCTCCGAATTCGTGGAGGCACGTCCGATCGAGATGCTGCGCCGTGCGGACGGTCGGCGCATCGAAATCTACGAGGTGCTTGCACCGGTGAACTCGCTTTCCCCCGAGCGTGCGAAGAGCCGCGACCATTTCTGGAAGGGCGTCATTTACTACCGCGAGCGGAAGTGGGACGCCGCGATGGAGGAATTCACGAAGGCGCGCGTCCCCGGCATTCCCGATCCCGGCCTCGATGCCTACGTGCTCCGCATCGAGCGCGCCCGCCGTGGCGAGACCGCCGTGCAGCCCGCAGCCACCTCGCTCGCGGAAATCAGTTGAAGCCGGTAGATTACCCCGAGCCTTTCCAGCAGCTTGCGCGGCAATTGCGCCGGCTGCCCTCCATCGGTCCGCGCAGCGCCGAGCGCATTGCGCTGTGGCTTACGACCTCGCCGGACGCGCATGTCGAGGCGCTCGTCGCCGCGCTCACCACGACGGCTCGCGAAATGAAGGCCTGCAAGCGCTGCGGATTTTTCGCGACCGGCGACGAATGTGCGATCTGCGCGAATCCGGACCGCGCAGGCCGGGAAATTTGCGTCGTCGAGACGGCCACCGATGTCCTGCCGATCGAGCGCACAGGATTCTTCAACGGTCGCTACCACGCACTCGGCGGACGACTCGCACCGCTCGACAATGTCGGCCCGGAGGACCTGCGCATTGATGCGCTTGTTGCACGGGTTGCGGACGAAAAACCGACGGAGGTCATTCTCGCCCTCAGTGCGGATGTCGAAGGCGAGGCGACTGCGAATTATCTCGGCGAAGTGCTCGCGTTGTCCGGCGTGAAAATCAGCCGCATCGCACAGGGACTGCCGGCCGGAGGCGGACTCGAGCACGCGGACCAGCTCACATTGCAGCGCGCACTCGTCGGGCGGATCGCAATGCAGCGCTGATTGCGCTCCGCGCTTTTTTGCGCCACATTCAACGGCATTCCATGTCCTGCTCGAAGATTGATTCCAGCCTGCACCAAGCCAAGAAGCCCGAGTGGATCAAGGTTCGACTCCCATCGAACCCTGTTTTCTTTTCCACGAAGGGGCTGATCTCGGACCTTAAGCTTCACACTGTCTGCGAGAGCGCGCAGTGCCCGAACCGCTGGGAATGCTGGAGCCAGGGCACCGCGACTTTCATGATCGCCGGTGACCGCTGCACGCGTGCCTGCGGCTTTTGCGCGGTGGACACGGCAAAGCCTTTTGCGCTGGAGGCCGACGAGCCGCAGCGCGTGGCCGAGGCGATCCAGCGGCTGAAATTGAAGCACGTTGTGATCACGGCGGTCGCCCGCGACGACCTTGCGGACGGCGGCGCGGACCATTTCGCGCAGACCATCGAGGCCGTGCGCGCGGTGGATCCGGACATCATCATCGAGGTG
>JBOHXO010000570.1:0-2390 GCA_050737475.1 Chthoniobacterales bacterium | reverse complement strand
CACCATTGATGAGGTGCTGACCATCGGCCGCCACGACATCGAGCTCTCCGCGCTGAAGCGACTCACGGATTTGTGCACGGAATACGGGCTCGGCCTGCAGATCCAGCAGGTCCAGCTTACGACGGTCCGCCCGCCCGTGATCGTGCAGGCGGCGTTCAACGACGTGAACCAGGCGCAGCAGGAAAAGCAGACCGCCATCAACGAGGCCTGGGCGGTTTACAACGACGCCGTGCCAAACGCGCGCGGTCAGGCCAAGGGCCGCGAGAAGCAGGCCGAGGCTTACGCGTTCGGCCGCGTCAACCAGGCCAAGGGCGACGCCGACAAGTTCACGCTGCTGCTGGCCGAATATCGCAAGTCCCCGGAGGTCAGCCGGCGCCGGCTTTATCTCGAGGCGATGGAGGCGATCCTGCCCTCGCTGCAACGGAAGGTCATCGTGGACGAAAGCGTGAAGGGCGTCCTGCAAACGCTGTCACTCGGCGCACCGGAGGGCGGGCCCACCCCCGCACCATAGAATGACTCAAGACCCAAAAGTTTACGCGGCAGCGGCGGTGCGGTTCCTGCAGGGGCGCGCGATGGTCATCCTCGGCATACTGGTCGCGATCACGGCGTTGAAATGGGGCTCGATGGCTTTCATCGTGCACCAATACGAGACCGCCATCGTCACGCGGTTCGGCAAGATCATCCACACCGACACGACGCCCGGGCTGAAATTCAAGATCCCGTTCATTGACAAGGTTCAACTTTTCGACAACCGCATTCTCGCGTGGGACGGCCCCTCCACCGAGTGCCCGACGAAGGACAAGCTCTACATCATCGTGGATTCCTTCGCGCGCTGGCGCATCAAGGATCCGCTTCTCTATTTCAACCGGTTGAACGACGAACGCAGCGCCCAATCGCGGCTCGATGACATCCTGATCAGCGAGACGCGCACCGCCGTCGCCACCCACGACCTCGTCGAGATCATCCGCGTGACGAAGGGCCGCAAGCCATTGCGCGACCAGGAGCTCGAGCAAAACGGAACGATTCTCCCGAGCAACATCCCGGACATCGAGTTGGGGCGCGGTACGATCGAGAAACAAATCACCGCACGCGCGCGGGAAAAAATCTCCGACTTCGGAATCGAGCTGCTCGATTCGCGCTTCAAACGCAGCAAATACAACCCCGCGGTCGCCGAAAAGATCAACGAGCGGATGTCGAGCGAAAGGCACCAGATCGCCGCGCGCTTCCGCTCCGAGGGCCGGGGCGAGGCCGCCAATATCAATGGCCAGAAGGAGAGCGAGGTGGCGTTGATCACCTCGACCGCGAACCGCAATGCCTTGAAGATCGAGGGCGAAGCCGATGCAGAGGCTGCGCGCATTTATTCCGCGGCATTCGGCACCCCGGAGGCGCAGGAGCTTTACCTCTTCCAGCGCAGTCTTGGCGTCGCAACGGCAGGCTTCAAGAATGGCACAACGGTCATTCTTTCCACGGATAGCGACCTCGGTCGCATGCTCAAGACCATGGGCAACAGCGGCCCGACGCCCCCGGCTCCGGCTCCCTGAGCCACGCGCAAGGGCGAAGGCTCGTTTTCCCGGGTAATGGGCCGTGCATGCACATGGATGTTGACAGGCGAATAATGTCAGGCAATTTTGTCTGACATGAAGACAAACCTTCGCGAGTTTCAGCGCAATTTTCGCGCGATGCGCGAGCGCGCCAAATCCGGCGAGGAGATCCTCGTGCAGGAGTCCGCCGGGGTGATGTATTCATTCACCATGCGCCGCGAAAAAGCCGCGACTTTTGGCGACGGTGCGGCGGACATCGCCGGCTCTTTCGATTCCGGCGTTGGCGACCTCGCCTCGAATCCGAAGCATCTGCGCGGCTATGGCGGCCGTTGAGCACCTGCTCGACGCGGGGCCGCTGGTGGCGCTGATTGACGCGGGGGATCGCGACCACGACTGGAGCCGGAAAGCACTCGGGCGGTTGCGGCCGCCGCTGATCACATGCGAGGCCGCGCTTTCCGAGGCGCTCTTTCTGCTGCGCAACGATCGCAAGGCCCCGGAAAAGATCGCAAAACTCTTCCAACGCGGATTGATCGCCTCGGTTCCCGTGCTCGATACGGATGCCGATGCCGTGCTCGATTTAATGAGCACTTACGCGAACGTGCCGATGTCGCTTGCGGATGCCTGCCTCGTGCGGCTTTCGGAAAAAATCCCTTCCTCCACGGTCGTGACGCTGGACTCCGACTTCACGATCTATCGCAAAAGCCGGAACAAAAAGATCCCGCTGCTCGCTCCACCTCGAACGAAGAGAGGCTGACCCTACTTCGCGGCGAGCCAGGCGATGGCCTTGTCCGCAAGGCGATCAAACGCGGTCACGCACATCTCGAGGTGCTCTTCCTTCGTGTCCTCGAT
>JBOHXO010000569.1:0-8282 GCA_050737475.1 Chthoniobacterales bacterium | reverse complement strand
CTCGTCCGGTGAAGAGGGAATTATTTACCATGGAGGACATGGAGCTCATGGAAGGAACAGCCTCAGGAGTCTCTTCTTCATGCCCTTCATGGTAGAAAAAGCAGTGCAGAAGCATTTACCGTGAAGGGCATGAAGCTCATGAAGGGATATCCATTCAGGTTTTCCTTTCAGAACTCTCCATGCTCTCCATGTCCTCCATGGTTCGCTTTGGAATGGTGATTCAACGTTGCCGTAAGCGTTACCTTTTGCCCCGCTTTTACGCGTCGTTGCGCGAAAAGATCGCTTCCATGCAGCTGCGCACGCGGGGCAGTGGCAATTCCCCGTGCCATAGCCGGCTCTTCCTTCGCTCAATTTCGCTTCCCGGCAGGCTCCGGCGCCCGGGCGGGCTTCGGATTTTCCGCGCGCGGCGACGTGGTCACCTCGGATTTTCCAATGAACGTCGCGCCTTTCTCGATCAACAAACGCGCGGCTTTCAAATCGCCCGTGAGACTCGAGCCCGCATTCAACTGGCAGCGCTCGGTGGCAACGATGTTTCCGTCCACCGTGCCATGCACGACGACCGTGCGCGTCTTTACCTCGCCCTCGATCCGTGCGCTTTTTCCGACGGTCAAATTTCCCGGCGAAAGAATTTCCCCGTCCAGCTTGCCGTCAAAAATCAACTCCTCCGCAAACTTCAACGTTCCAGTGATCCTGACATCGGCGCCCAGCACATTGCGGGCGGCACTCGTTTGCGGGGGTGGCGGTTGACTCATAAGGTCCGCGCAAAATGAATCCGCACGATGCGGGACGCCACGCGTTCGCGGTGACAAAACCGTGACAGTCGCGCGGTCAGATGTTTTTCGTGACGGTCGACGCATCGTCGGCGGGACCGTCCGGCGTAAAGACGGCCTCAACCGCAGCCAGCGCGGCGTCCTCGTCGTCGCCCGCAGCTTCGAGCTCGAGCACCGAACCCATCGCCGCGCACAGCATCAACACCGCGAGAATGCTTCGCGCATTCGCCACGTTGTCCTTGAAACGCACGAACACCGACGAGTGAAACTGCTGTGCACACAGCACCAGCCTGGCCGCCGCGCGGAGGTGAAGACCTTCTTTCCACACCACCACGACACTGGAGCGCTTCATATCGCGTTGGACAAATACAGAAACAAAGCGTTCAAGGAAAGATTTTCACATTTTCGCCGAATTTATAGTTGACTGTTTAGTAAACAACGTGGATCTTGTTCCCATGCCACGAACGAGCACAGCAAAAGAGCGCCTTACCGACGCGGCCCTGGCCATGATGTGGGAGAACAGCTACGGAGCCACGTCCGTGGATGCCATTTGCGAACGCTCAAACGTCAAAAAGGGCAGTTTTTATTATTTCTTCAAGTCGAAGGCCGAACTCGCAGCCGCAGCGCTGGAAGCTGATTGGAAAAACTACCAGCCGAAGCTGGACGCGGCTTTTTCGCCGACGGTCCCGCCCCTCGAGCGCCTGCGCATCTATCACGAGTCGGCCCTCGAATATTTGACCGAAAAACAGAAGGAAACCGGCGCCGTGCTCGGATGCCCGCTCTTCAACATCGGCAGCGAAATCTCGTGCTCCGAGGAGACAGCCCTGCGCGACACCGTGCAGCGCATTCTCGACCGGAAAATTTGCTATTATGAATCCGCGATCCGCGACGCCCACGCCCAGGGACTGCTCCACGCGCCGGATCCGAAAGCAAAGGCGCGCGCGTTTTTCGCGTTGATTCAAGGCGCCCTCACCCAGGCCCGCATCGAGAACAGCCTCGAACCCTTCCGCGATGTCTATTCCGCCGCCATGGATTTGCTCGGGGTCAAGGAAGCCGCAACCACCCCAGCCTGATTTTTTCGCCCTTTTAATAGACGTCCAGTCAAATACAACCAAAGCCAAAATCATGAGCCAGCCAGACGACACCGACGACAGCTCTCCGCGCTTTTATCAATCGCTCACCACCGCCATCGCCGACCTGCGCGAACGGCTGCGGACGCGCTACGAACGGATTTTTCCGGGCCAGAAATCGCTCATCGAGGATGTTCTCGAGGAAGCGGAGTCCGTGGCGTGGTGCACGCCGTTTCCGCACCTGTTTCTTCCGGATCTCGCGGAGGTTCGCATGGCGCTCGCGGAGATTCGCATGGCGCGAATCGCAGGCGCGGCCTGAACCGGAATCTGCTCACACATTCATCAAGGGGAAAACATGAAATCGAATACACTTTTGCGACACGTCGTCGCGCCGCTTCTCGCCGGCACCGCCGTCATTTTGTTGAACGCCTGCGGCCGTGGTGGCGCGGCGCAAAACCAGCAGCCACCTGCACCGACTGTCACGGTCGCGGCCGTGGAACAGCGCGATGTCACCGAGTGGGATGAATTCACGGGCCGCACCGAAGCGGTGGAATCCGTGGACGTCCGCCCGCGCGTTTCCGGCCACATCCAGGAAGTGCGTTTTCAATCCGGCCAGCTCGTCAAGAAAGGCGACGTGCTCTTCGTGATTGATCGTCGCTGGTATAAAGCCGACCTCGATCAACGCCAGGCGGAATACGTGCAGGCGCAGGCCCGCCTCTCCAATGCCCAGCGCGACGCCGTCCGCGCACAGCGGTTGCTCGTCACCAAGGCGATCTCGAGCGAGGAGGCCGACGCGACGCAATCAAAGTTCGAGGAAGCGAAGGCCGGGTTGCTGGCTGCGAAAGCCGTCATGGAATCCACCGATCTCGACTACGAATTCACCGAGGTTCGCGCGCCAATCTCCGGCCGCGTGAGCCGCGCGCTGCTCACCGCCGGCAATTATGTGAGCGGCACCGCAGGCTCGGCCTCGCTGCTCACGACAATCGTTTCCGTGGACCCCGTTTACGTTTACGCCGACGTGGACGAAAACTCGCTCCTCAAGTTCAACGCGCTCGCCGCCGGCCGCGGCAACGGCGCCGTGCCGGTCGAGCTGGAACTCGCCGACGAGAGCGGCTTCCCGCACAAGGGCTCGATCGAGTCGTTCGACAACCGCCTCGATTCGAACACCGGCACCATTCTCCTGCGCGCCGTGTTTCCGAATTCCGACGGACGCATCGTGCCCGGACTCTTCGCGCGCATCCGCGTGCCCACCAGCGGCAGCCATCTCGCGATGCTTGTGGACGAAAGCGCCATCGGCACCGATCAGGCACAGAAATTCGTGCTCACGCTCGGCGCGAAAAACATCGCCGAATACCGCCAGGTGACGCTCGGGCCCGTAATTGATGGCAAGCGCATCGTCCGCACCGGACTCAAGCCCGGCGAGAAAATCATCGTGAACGGCCTCATGCACGCGCGGCCCGGAGCGCCCGTCACGCCGCAGGAGCAGATCGCCGCCGAGCCCGCCGGACAGCCCACCGCCAAGCGCTAAGGCGTCATGAACTTCTCGCACTTCTTCATTCGCAGGCCGGTTTTTGCCGGCGTGCTGTCCATCCTCGTCCTGCTCATCGGATTCATTGCGATGTGGCAGCTGCCGATCAGCGAATATCCCGAGGTCGTGCCGCCGACCGTCGTCGTGCAGGCCACGTATCCGGGCGCGAATCCCAAGACGATTTCCGAAACCGTCGCCGCGCCGCTCGAGCAGGCGATCAACGGCGTGGAGAATTCGCTCTACATGTTCTCGCAGTCCACGCCCGACGGCGTGATGTCGCTCACGATCACGTTCAAGCTCGGCACCGATGTGGACAAGGCGCAGGTGCTCGTGCAAAACCGCGTCGCACAGGCGCTGCCAAAACTTCCCGAGGAAGTGCGCGCTCTCGGCGTCACGACGACGAAGCAATCGCCCGACCTCACGCTCGTCGTCCACCTCACCTCGCCGACGAATCGCTACAACGAAATCTACCTGCGCAACTACGCCACGCTGCAGGTGAAGGACGTGCTCGCCCGCATTCCCGGCGCGGGCTCCGTGCAGCTCTTCGGCTCCGGCGACTACGCGATGCGCGTGTGGCTCGACCCGAACAAGGTCGCCTCGCGCAGCCTCACCGCCAGCGACGTGATCGCCGCCATCCGCGAACAAAACATCCAGGTCGCCGCCGGCGCAGTCGGCCAGCAGCCGCTCAACGCGCCTGTCGCGCTCGAGCTCCAGATCAACGCGAAGGGACGCCTCATTGATGAGGAGGAATTCGGAAACATCATCATCAAGACCGGGCCGAACGGCGAAAAAACGCTGCTCAAGGATGTCGCCCGCGTCGAACTCGGCGCCTCGTCCTACGCGCTCCGCTCGCTGCTCGACAACCACCCGGCCGTCGCAATCCCGATCTTCCAGCTCCCTGGCGCAAACGCCATCCAGCTCTCGAAGGACGTGCGCGCAAAAATGGAGGAGCTCAAAAAGAGTTTCCCCGACGGCCTCGAATATTCCGTCGTGTATGACCCCACGATTTTCGTGCAGCACTCCATCGAGGCCGTCGTGCACACGCTCGTCGAGGCGCTCATGCTCGTCGTGCTCGTCGTGATTCTCTTTTTGCAGACATGGCGCGCCTCGGTCATCCCGCTGGCCGCCGTCCCCGTCTCGCTCATCGGCACGTTCGCCGTGATGCTCGCGCTCGGCTTCAGCATCAACGCGCTCTCGCTCTTCGGCCTCGTGCTCGCCATCGGTATCGTCGTGGACGACGCCATCGTCGTCGTGGAAAACGTCGAGCGAAACATCTCGCTCGGTCTCTCGCCCATCGCCGCCACCGAGCAGGCGATGAAGGAAGTCACGGGCCCGATCATCGCGACCGCGCTCGTGTTGTGCGCGGTTTTCGTGCCGACCGCGTTCATCAGCGGACTCACGGGGCAGTTCTACAAGCAGTTCGCCATCACCATTGCGATCTCGACCGTGATCTCCGCATTCAACTCGCTCACGCTTTCGCCCGCGCTCAGCGCGCTGCTGTTGAAGGACCACCACGCGCCGAAGGACATCGTCGCGCGCACGATGGACAAAATGTTCGGCTGGTTCTTCCGCCCGTTCAACACCGGCTTTGCGTGGTTCGGCAGGAAATACGGCATCGGCGTCGCCGGCATCCTGCGCAAGAGCATCGTCGCACTGGTCCTTTACGCGGGCCTCGTCTTCCTCACCGGCTGGGGCTTCAACCATGTGCCCACCGGATTCGTGCCCACGCAGGACAAGCAATACCTCGTCGCATTCGCGCAGCTCCCCGACGGCTCCTCGCTCGAGCGCACGCAAAAAGTCATCGAGCGCATGGGCGAGATTGGCTTGAAAATTCCCGGCGTGGAATCCGCCGTCGCCTTCCCCGGCCTCAGCATCAGCGGCTTCAGCGTCGCGTCGAACTCCGGCATCGTTTTCTTCACGCTCAAACCGTTCGAAGAACGTCGAACCGCCGATCTCGGCGGCCCCGCCATCACCGCCGCCCTCAACCAAAAACTCTCCGCCATCCAGGAGGCCTTCATCATGGCCGTGCCCCCGCCGCCCGTCATGGGCCTCGGCACCATCGGCGGATTCAAGACCTACATCGAGGATCGCGCCGACCTCGGCTACGACGCTCTCTACAAGAACATCCAGACGCTCGTCGGCAAGGGCATGACCACTCCCGGCATGGGCGGCATGTTCTCGATGTTCACCGTCAACGTCCCGCAACTCGACGCAAACATTGACCGCGTGAAAGCAAAGACGCAGGGCGTGCCACTGCAAAATCTTTTCGAGACGATGCAGGTCTATCTCGGCTCGCTCTACGTGAACGATTTCAACCGCTTCGGCCGCACGTTCCAGGTCGTCGCGCAGGCGGAATCGAAATTCCGCGAGCGCCCCGAGGACATCACCCGCCTCAAGACGCGCAACGCCGCCGGCCAGATGGTGCCGCTCGGCGCGCTCATTACCGTCACCGAAACGCACGGCCCGAACAGCGCGATGCGCTACAACGGCTACCCCGCCGCCGAGATCAACGGCGGCCCCGCCCCCGGCTACAGCTCCGGCCAGGCCGAAGCCGCGATGACAAAACTCGCCGACGAAAATCTCCCGCCCGGCATGACCATGGAATGGACCGACCTCACGTATCAGCGCATCCTCGCCGGCGACACCGCGATGTATATCTACCCGCTGTGCATCCTGCTCGTCTTCCTCGTGCTCGCCGCGCTGTATGAAAGCTTCCGCATGCCGCTCGCGATCATCCTCATCGTGCCGATGTGCCTGCTCGCCGCCATCACCGGCGTGTGGCTGCAGGGCAAATGGTTCCACGTCGGCGGCGACAACAACATTTTCACGCAAATCGGCCTCATCGTGCTCGTCGGCCTCGCGTGCAAAAACGCCATCCTCATCGTCGAGTTCGCGAAGCAAAAGGAGGACGAAGGCTTCTCCCACGTGGACGCCGTGATCGAGGCCTGCCGCCTGCGCCTGCGCCCGATTTTGATGACGTCCATCGCGTTCATCGCGGGCGTTTTCCCGCTGGTGATTTCAACCGGCGCCGGCTCCGAAATGCGCCAGGCCATGGGCGTCGCCGTGTTCTCCGGCATGATCGGCGTCACACTCTTCGGCCTTTTCCTCACGCCCGTCTTCTACGTCACCGTCATGAAATTCGGACGACAGAAAAAACCGGCATCCAGTCTAACACCAGCACACTCACCGGCAACGGCTGTATGATGCAGCGGCGGGATGTTACTGCTGCCGCACAGGAGATCGTCCGATTCCCAGCACATCGCGCAGGATGGACCACCTCGGCGCGACATCCTGCCGGGGCTGGCGATGAATCCAGTAATCGCGCTGCTCCGCATCGAAGCCCTCGCTCTTTTTCAGCTCCAGCCAATAGTCCACGAAGCCGGAAAACTCACGCGATCCCGGCGGCATGAGATAGGCGAAAAGATAGGGATTCCCCGCGTCCTCCGGCTCCACCGCGACCAGCCCGCGATGCGCGGCCGCCAATGCCTCCGCCTGCTCGAGCGTCCACACCGCAGCATCAATTTTTGAAAAATCCGGCACCGTTGTGTAGTCCGGCACCACCACGATCTGTGCGTTGGAAAACGTCCGCCGCACGCGGGGCAGCAGCACAGGGTCGTTGAATACGCCGAGCCGCACTCCCGCCCCCCGCGCCTCGATTTCCGCGCGGCTGCGAAAGCCGGCAACCCTCTCGCGCGGCATGAACAGCGCCAGCGGACTTTGAAAATATGGCGACGATATCTCGAACTCCGCAAGGCGGTCGTCGGTGACATAAATGCCCGCCATCGCAATGTCGAAGCGCCCCGCCCGCAAGTCCGCAGCCAGTTCCTCCCACTTGAATGGCACGAACCGCAGCATCACGTTCAAGTCTGCAGCCAGCCGGTAGGCAAACGCCACGTCGTAGCCCGCCAGCGCACCCGCCGCATTGCGATAGCAGAACGGAATGATGCTCGCGTTCACTCCCACGCGCAGCTCGCCCGTGCGCTGGATGTGCGCCAGCGTGGATTCACCATTCCGCGGCCCCGCGTCCGGCCCGCCCGGCCCCTGCGCCAATCGCACCGCGCTCGTGAGTGCCGGGTCCACCGACAGGTCCAGATAAGGATTTCCCGCCTGCGCCTCGAGCCGTTGCGTCAGCGCCCGACCTCCCCATGCCGCCGACAGTGCGAGCACAATCGCCGACGCCACCACCGCGCCAAGCCGCAACGGCCGCACATGCAATTTTCCATAGAACGCGGACACCACCGTGAAACTCAAAAATGCAAACCCGGCCACCGACGCCACGACCTGCCCATACCGCGTAAGCGCCATCAGCCCGACGTAGAACGCCGTCGTGTCCGCGGGCAGTCCCATCCACGCCGAGAGGAACGTCACCGCATCCACCGACGACGTCGGAGACCCGATGCACGAGAGAAATGTCACCACAGGCAGCATCAGCTGCTTCAGCGGATCGAGCGCCACGTTGTAAAACGACGACGCGAAGATCATGAACAAATAGACGAAATAATTCCCGAGTTGTCCGAGCGGATACGCTACCGAGAGATTCGTGCGAATGACGTCGTCGCGGTCCGCGTCCTTCACGCCCAGGCTGTCCATCAATCGCTGCGTGGCGGCTGTCACGAACGGCAGCGACGCCACCGAGAGCGAGGTCGCCACCGCGATCACGAACGCACCGCGCAATTCCGCCACCACCTCGCGCGACCGCATCGGCGTGAACGCCGACACCAGCGCAGGCAGCACCCAGAGCGCCAATCCAAGCGTCCCGACAAGCAACAGCAGCAGAAAGACCATGATGGATTCCGCCTGGCCGACACGCAGCGTGCCCGCCTCCGCAGCGAAGAGCGCAAACACCGCCACCGGCGCAAATGGCACCACTCCGTTCCAAAACGCCAGGCTCGCCAGCCGCACGCTCTCGCGCAT
>JBOHXO010000568.1:0-3181 GCA_050737475.1 Chthoniobacterales bacterium | reverse complement strand
ACCCAAATCCGCAAGGCCGACAAACCGCTCGGCGACATCAAGGAGTCGTTGAACGAGGAGCAAATTCTCACCGTTTACCTCAACGCGCTCACGCAGGTCCCCGGCACGCAGGCCGCCGCCTACTCGCTGCAATCCATCCGCGAGGAATGGCCGTCCGGCGCGCTCACCGCCAGCCGCGTGTTCAACAGCCTGCCGTGGACCACGCCGCTCGTGCAGCTCACCCTCACGCCCGGGCAACTCGGCAGCCTCGGAAAGTTCAATGGAATGATCGTCCTCAAGCAGACATCCGCCCCCGCCGGCCAGCCGATTACCGTCACCACCTCGAAATTTTTCGCCTCCCTTCTCGCGCAGGAACTCGGCCTGGCGCCGGACGCCATCCGTGACGCCGGCGTCGGCTCGGAGTTCGACTACTTCGTCAAATATCTCGCACAAGCCCCCCGGCCATTGCCACAGGACGTGCCCGGAGGGTGGACCAAGTGACGAACGGAGCAACTCCCGCATATTCATGAAACCGCGTGAAATTCTCCTCGCCCTCGCCGTGGGCATCCTGCTCATCGTGGCAGTCATCGCGTGGTTCATCGGCCGCGGCGAGCAGGCCTCCGGTACGGCCAGCATGCACAACCTCAAGCAGTGGGGCATTGCATTGACCATCTACCTCAACGACCACGAAAACCAGCTCCCCGAGGTCGGCAAGACTCCGATCGAGGCGTCGCAGGAAAATGCGTGGTATAATGCGCTGCCGCCCTACATCGGCCAGACGCCGCTCGCCGAGATGCCGCCCGACGATCGTCCGCGCCCCGGCGTGCCCTCGATCTGGATTGATCCCGTGCTCAAGCCCGTGCGCGTCTGGGATCCCCAAACTTTCTATTTCAACTATGCGATGAATCAGGCCCTTCAGCCGCAGGGCGACGTGCGCAGTTTCAAGATCAATGAATTGAATTACCCGGGCAACATCGTCTTCCTCGCCGAGGTGGACGGCTACGATCCCTCCGTCACGCCCGACACCGTCGCCTTCCGCCATGGCGGCAAATCCACCAGTCCCACCGCCACGGCAAACGTGCTTTTTTGCGACGGCCATGTCGCTCCGGTCACCCGCGCCGTGCTTGTGGACGATCCCGCAAGCCGCACCGCAGCCGAGGCGGAGCACGGCGTCTCGTGGTTCGAGCAGTAATTTCTATTCAGACAGGATTAACAGGATTTGGGATTACCTGAGTTGCCGCTTCGAAACTCATCCTGAAAATCCTGTTAATCCTGTCTAAGACTCCCCGACCACGCTCACCACGATGCGTCGCACGTGCGGCGCGCGCCGGTGCTCGAACAGAAAAATTCCCTGCCACGTCCCGAGCGTCATGCGGCTGTTCACGATCGGAATCGTTTCCGACGTCCGGGTGAGCGCCATCCGCAGATGACTCGTCGTATCGTCCGGCCCCTCGAGCGTGTGCACCCAATCGGGATTGTCCTCCGGAACCATTTTTTCGAAATAATTGTGCAGGTCCTCACGCGCCGAAGGATCGGCATTCTCGTAAATCACGAGGCTCGCGCTCGTGTGCTGGACGAAGACCGTCACGATGCCCGCCTTGATTCCACTCACGGCCACCACGCGGGCCACGTCGCTCGTGATTTCGTAGGTGCCCTTGCCGTGTGTCTGCACGGTCAACGTCGCGGCGCGCGCACTCATCGGCCGCGAATCGCCAGCAACAGCCAGCCCGCAAGGAGCAGCACGCCGCCGAGGGGCGTGATCGCGCCGAACCATTTCACGCTGTTGTTCGTCGCGAGAATGTAGAGCGTGCCCGAAAAAACGATGACGCCGCCGACCCACAAAATCGCCAGCAGGCGGCTCGCGCGGTCCGTCACGGCAAGCGCAAGCAAGGCGACCGCGTGAACGAGTTGATAAAAGACCGCGGTTTGCCAGATGGCCGTCGTGCCAAAATCGTTCAGCTCGCGCTTGAGCGCGTGCGCACCGAGCGCGCCAAGAATGACGCCCAGAAATCCCAGCACCGCCGCGGCGCGCAATGTCCAGCTCACGCGCATCGGCTCAGCCACCGATCAAGTCGGCGACCATCGCCTTCTCCTGCTGCAGTTCCGCGACCGTTTCGCCGATTTTCGTTTTGCTGAAATCGGAGAGCTCGATGCCCTGGACGATGTCCACGGCGCTGCCGTTCGAGCGCGTCGGGAACGAGCAGATGAGCCCCTTCTCGACTCCGTAGCTGCCGTCGGAACACAACGCGACGCTGTGCCAGTCGCCCTCGTGCGTGGGATGAATGATCGCCTGCACCGTCTCGATCGCTGCGTGCGCCGCGGATTTTGCGGACGACTGCCCGCGCGCCGCGATGATCGCCGCGCCGCGCTGCTGCACGGTCTTGATGAATTCTCCCTCGAGCCATGCCTTGTCGGAAATGACTTCGCCGACCGCCTTGCCGCCGATGCGTGCATTCGCAAAATCGGGATAAAGCGTGCTCGAGTGGTTGCCCCAGATCGCCACGCGATCCACGTCGCTCCAATGCGCGCCGGCCTTTTTCGCGAGCTGCGCCTTTGCACGATTCTCGTCGAGCCGCGTCATCGCAAACCAGCGGTCGCGCGGCACGTCCTTCGCATTGTTCATCGCGATCAGGCAATTCGTGTTGCACGGATTTCCGACGACGAGCACGCGTACATCGTTCGCCGCGTTTTTCTGGATGGCCTGGCCCTGACCGATGAAAATTTTCCCGTTGATGCCGAGCAGCTCGCTGCGCTCCATGCCGGCCTTGCGCGGCACGCTGCCGACAAGCAGCGCCCAGTTCACTCCGCGGAAGCCCTCGTTGAGATCGGCGGTCGCGACGATGTTTTTCAAAAGCGGAAACGCGCAGTCGTGCAATTCCATCACCACGCCCTCGAGCGCCTTGAGCGCGGGCTCGATTTCGATGAGATGCAAATCCACCGGCTGGTCGCGGCCGAACACGCCGCCCGAGGCGATGCGCGGCAGCAGGGAATAACCAATTTGTCCGGCTGCGCCGGTGACTGCGACTTTAATGGGAGATTTCATGACTGGCTTGGACAGGATTAACAGGATTTTGAGGATTGGTGAAAGAGGACAGTAACCATGCCCCGGAAGAGCACTTGATTCCTGCCATCCTGTAAATCCTGTGAATCCTGTCTAGTCCTAGTCCGAGAAATTATTTCTGAAAATGAGAAGACCCGTTTT
>JBOHXO010000567.1:0-5107 GCA_050737475.1 Chthoniobacterales bacterium | reverse complement strand
GCCCGGGCGTGGATGTGGGCAGCCCCGGCTTCGCGGCGGCTCCGGTGCCCGAGCCGCGCTATGCGGTGCTCGTCGGTCTCGGACTGATGGCGCTGCTGTTTTTCCGCCGGCGCCGCGCACGCGCCTGAGCCGGCGACGCAGCGCGCTCGATCAGATGTTGTCGCCGAGGAAGGTGTGAATGCCGCACTCGGCCTTGTCGAAACCGGTCCAGCGACCCGCGCGTTCGTCGTCCTCGGAGCCGATCGGCCGCGTGCAGGTGTGGCAGCCGATGCTGCGATAGCCGCGTGACTGGAGAACGTTGACCGGCAGGTCGTGCTCGCGCAGGTAGGCCTGGACGTTGTCGCGCGACCATGTCGCGAGCGGATTCAGCTTGAGGATGTATTGGTCGTGCAGCACGTCGAACTTGTAGAGCTCCGCGATCTGCGTTCTCGAGCGCGTGTCGGATTGCTGGCGACGCAGACCGGTGATCCAGACATCGAGCGTCTTCAATTTATTTTGCAGCGGGATCACCTTGCGCATCGTGCAGCACAAGTCCGGGTAACGCTTCCACAGCTCGGGACCGTGCTCGGCGGCTTGTTCCTCGACGGTTTGCTCGGGGCGCAGCGATTCGATCGTGATACCGAGGCGCGATTCGAGTTTTGCCTTGAGGTCGAGCGTCTCGGGGAAGAGCAGGCCGGTATCAATCGTGAAAATCGGGAAGCGGAAACCGTTTTCGTAGGCCGTGTGCATCACCACGATGCCCGCGCCCTGGAAACTCGTGCCAATGGCCGCGCGATCGCCGTAGGTTTCCCAGCCCCAACGCAGGATATCCACCAGCGAGGCGGATTCGAATTCCTCCGCCTTGCGGTGGATGAGGTCAGGATCGAATTTTGTTAACGACATGGAGTGTTCTCACGCGAAGGCGCGAAGACGCGAGGGTCTATTTTTCGCGGCTTCGCGACTTCGCGCGAGCTTCAACCCTTACAGCGACTTCACCGCCGCGACAACGTTCTCGGGTGTCATACCGAGTTCCTTCATCACGACATTGCCGGGTGCGCTGAGGCCGAAGCGATCAATGGCGACGGTCTTTCCGTCCATGCCGACGAAGCGGAACCATGGATCGGAAATGCCGGCCTCGATGCTCACGCGTTTGCGGCAGGCCTTCGGAAGCACTTCCTCCTGGTAGGCTGCGGACTGGCGCTCGAAGCGCTCGAAGCATGGCATGGAAACGACGCGCACTCCGTCGCCGAGCTCGTCTGCAGCCTTCAACGCGTGCTGCAACTCGCTGCCGGTGGAGAGGAGAATCGTGTCGAGTGCGCCCTTTTCCTTGCGCGCGATGTAGCCGCCCTTGATGGCGCCTTCGCGGCGGGTTTTCACGGGAATTTCCGCAAGCGTGGGAATGTTCTGCCGGCAAAGCACGAGCATCGTGGGGCCGTCGGTTTTTTCGAATGCGGCGGCGAATGCTCCGGCGGTTTCCTCGGGGTCCCCGGGACGGATGACATCGAGGCCGGGAATCGCGCGCAACGCAGCGACCGTCTCGACCGGCTCGTGAGTCGGACCGTCTTCGCCGACGCCAACGGAATCGTGCGTGAAGATGTAAACGACCGGCAGCTTCGAGAGCGCGGCGAGGCGGATGGATGGGCGGCCGTAATCGCTGAAGACAAGGAACGTCGCGCCGCTCGGACGGAAAATCCCGTCGTAGGCGATGCCGTTCATGAGGCCGCACATGGCATGCTCACGGATGCCGAAGTGAATGTTGCGGCCCTCGCGGTTCTGTTTGTCGAAGTTTCCGCCGCCCTCGATGTAATTAAGCGTCGAGCCGTGCAGGTCGGCGCTGCCGCTCACGAGCAATGGCATCGCCTTCGCAATCGGCTGGAGCACCACGCTGCCGGCCTTGCGGGTGGCAATGGCCTCGTCGGGCTTGAACTCCGGGATGACGCTGAGCAGGTCGGGCACCTTGGCGGCGATGGCCGCGTCGAGTTCCTTCGCGAGGTCGCCGTTGCCGGCACGCCATGCCTGGTAGGTCTTGTCCCACTCGGCGTGGGCGGCGATGAGTTTCTTTTTGTGGTCGGCGAAATAGGCCTCCGTCTTCGGGTCCACGTAGAATTTTTCGTCGGGCAGGCCGAGGCCCTTGCGCGCGGAATCCGCGAATTTCACGCCGGCCTCGCCGTGCGCCTTGTTCGTGCCTTCGACCTCGGGAATGCTTTTGCCGATGATTGTCTTCGCGACGATGAACTGCGGCTTCCCGCTTTTCGCGGCCTTCGCCTTTTCAAAAGTCTCGGCGATCTCGGCGAGGTTGTGGCCGTCAATTTCGTAAACGTCCCAGCCGTAGGCCTTGTATTTCGCGGCGGTGTCCTCGCTCTGCGAGATCGGCGCCATGGCGTCGAGGGTGACGTTGTTGGAGTCGTAGAAGAGGATGAGGTTGTCGAGGCCGAGGTGCGCGGCGAGCGCGGAAGCCTCCTGCGCGATGCCTTCCTGCAGGCAGCCGTCGCCGGCGAGCGCAACGACGTGGTGATCGAAGATCGTGTGCTCGGCGGTGTTGAAATGCGCCTCCGCCATCTTCGAAGCCACCGCGTAGCCGACGGCGTTCGACACGCCCTGTCCGAGCGGACCCGTTGTCGCCTCGACGCCCGGCGTTTCGCGAAATTCCGGATGCCCCGGCGTGATGCTGTGCAGGCTGCGGAACGCCGCGACGTCCTTGCGGCTGATCGCAAATCCGGCGAGATGCAGCCACCCGTAAAGGAACATGCTGCCGTGGCCGGCGGAGAGGACGAAGCGGTCGCGGTTGATCCAGCGCGGCTCGTCGGGATTGAAGGAAAGCGCGTGACCGAAAAGGACGGCGCCGACTTCGGTGGCGCCGAGAGGCAGGCCGAGATGGCCGGATTTGCAGGCGACAACGGCGTCAATGGCGAGGCCGCGGGCGTCGCGGGCTGCAAGCGAAAGGGAGTCAATATCGAGGCTCATAAGCGTGTCGGTCCAGAAAATGGGACGCGGCAGGGGTTGGCAAGTCCCGTTTGCCGAATGTGGCGTGACATAGAAGCGACGGACACCCGCGGTGCGAGTGTCCCTACCTTTGGGACGAATGTGCGATCCAATCGCCGGACTCGATCACCGGACGGTCCGCGACTTTTTCCAGCCGGGCCTCGTAACCCCAGCATTCCTGCGGCGCGCCGTCGAGTTCCACAATCAGGCGCACTCGGCGGTAATCACCATCGTCCGGAGTGGCGGGATCAATTCCCTCCCACTCGTCGAGCCGGGCGAGCGTCTCTGCGGTCACGGCGAACAACTCGCCGCGCACCCACACATCATCGGCGGAAAGTCGCAAGCCGGGGTAATCCAGAAAATCGTGCAGCACACCGCGCACGCGGGCCTCGCCGATAAATTCCGCACCGCCGTAATGCCGCAACACGTCGCGCGTGCCGCCGCGGCGCAGGGTGCCGTATAGAAAAATACGTTCGGTCCCCGCCCCCATTCGCGACGGTCAGATCTTCGCCGCGCGGATTCGCGTCTCGAGTTCGGCGACGCGCGTCTCGAGCTTGCGGATGGTTTCCGCGGCCATGTCGAGCTGGCGGCGTTTTTCGAGGAGGTTCACCTCGAGTTCGCGGATGCGCTTTTGCAGGCTGAGGCGGATGGCGCCCTTTGCGGGAGCGCGGGAAATGTCGTCGGAGAGTTGCTGGTAGAACGCGGTCTCCTTGAACTTCATTTCGCTGCCGGTGCAGCAATCAATGATGAGAGTCTCGCCGTTGATCTCGCCGTTTTCGCGAAACTCGATCAGCGCGCCAATCGTCGTGGGCCCATAGAAATGATCGGCGTCGAGGCTCACGATCCAGTCCATCTTCAACTCCGGCACCATCGGCGCCTTCGTCCAGACCTCGCCATCGCTCGACACGGAATCCTGCGGGGCGATCTGCGCGGTGCCGGCCCATTCGACGATCCGGCCAAAGGGCACGGGGCCGAAGACTTCGCCGTTATCGTGTTTCTTGAGGTGCCAGGGATCGTTTTCGAGGGGCATGTGTCTGGGGTGGGCTGTTGGATCAGCATCGCGTTGGGTGTTCATTTTGACAAGCCGGGGGTTTGAGAATTGACGTCCTCCACTTGCGAAGATCGCGCGAAGAACCTATGCTGGCCGGCTCTATGAAACAGACGTTGTTGGACAAGGTGTGGCAGGCGCATTCGGTGCGGGAGCTGGCAAACGGCCAGACCCAGCTCCTTATTGGCACGCATCTCATTCACGAGGTCACGAGCCCGCAGGCGTTCGGAATGCTGCGCGATTTGAATTTGAAGGTGCTCATGCCGCACCGGACTTTTGCGACGGTGGATCACATCGTGCCCACGGACGAACGCGAGGAACCGTTTTCCGATCCGCTCGCCGACGAGATGATCAAGGCTCTGCGCAAAAATTGCGACGAGAGCGGCGTCACGTTTTTCGACCTGCCCTCGGGCAAACAAGGCATCGTGCACATCGTCGGCCCCGAGCTCGGCATCACGCAACCCGGCACGACCATCGCCTGCGGCGACTCGCACACCAGCACGCACGGGGCGTTCGGCGCGATCGCGTTCGGCATCGGCACGAGCCAGGTGCGCGACGTCCTCGCCACGCAAACGATGGCCATCGGCAAGCCAAAGGTGCGCCGCATCGAGGTCAACGGAAAGCTCAAGCCCGGCGTCTATTCGAAGGACGTGATCCTGCACATCATCCGCAAGCTCGGCGTGAATGGCGGCCTCGGCTACGCCTACGAATACGCCGGCACGACGTTCGATAATTTCACGCAGGAGGAGCGCATGACCGTCTGCAACATGTCCATCGAGGGCGGCGCGCGCGTCGGCTACGTGAATCCCGACGAAACGACTTTCGAATATTTGAAAGGACGCCCGTATGCGCCGAAGGGCGCGGAATGGGACGCCGCGGTCACGCGCTGGAAAAGCTTCGCGAGCGATGCGGATGCCGTTTACGACGACCTTGTTGTTTACGACGCCACCGACATCGCACCGACCGTCACGTGGGGCATCAACCCAGGCCAGGCCATCTTCATTGACGAAGACGTGCCCACGCCGTCCCAGCTGCCCGAGAAGGATCGCGCCACCGCCGTCGAGGCGCTGGAGCACATGCATCTGAAAGGTGGCACGC
>JBOHXO010000566.1:0-6385 GCA_050737475.1 Chthoniobacterales bacterium | reverse complement strand
GCTCCCACATTGGCATTCCCGGATCCGACTTTTCGCCACATGCCCGCGGCGTAAAAATAGACGACGGAAGCGGATTTTCCTGTGTTAGCGGTGTTGTTGTCGAAGACCAGCAGTTCGTCAGTGCGAGCCAGATTATTGGGACTGGAGGCAAAGGCGCCGCTGGACACGAGACCGGAATCGTCGAGAGAGACGGCAACCGGGCGGGCCAATGACACAAAATTGTCCTGTTTGCCGGAGGTCGCTGTGGCGAGCGGGATAGACAACTTCGACAAGATCACGTCTCCGGCAGGGCTCAATACCGTCGCGGTGGCAACGCGATGGCGAATGGTGATAAAGGAGTCGGGAAGCAGGCAATCATCGTCTTTAACCGCGTCACCCTGGCCGACCTGTTTCCATTTCCCCGAGGAGAAGTAATAGGTTCTGGCCGGGGGCGAATTAATGCCGTTTGCCGTGACATCCGGCACGAGCACTTCGGTGAGGCGGGACGCCTCGCCAGCAGAGGCATGGACGCCGGCGCCGGCCGGAAACACCGTTCCAAGCGTCCAGTAGGGCACGACCTCGATGGAAGTCGTGCTGTCCACGCCCGTGAGATCGGTGCCGGCGAGATCAACTGTAAGCGACGCCGAGCCATTGCCGGTCACCGTGAAGCAGGTTCCTTCACGGGCTCCTGAACGGATGAATGCATAATAGGTATTCGGCTGGGTGCCGGCGGCATATACGAACTGCTGCGGGCTGGTGCTCCAAGCCGGAGCGCCCTGCACGGTGATCACATTTCCGGCACAGGAAGCCACTTTGCCAATGAATGCGCTGGCCCGCTTGAAAGGCACGGAAACCAACGTGTCGGAATTGCCCAGGGCCGTGAGGCGACAAAAGCCAGCCGGGTCCGTGGATGCCGCCGGGGTCTGCGCGAAGGCCTGGCTTCCCGGGGCGAGCAAAGCCGCGATCGTCAACTGGCAAAGGCGTGGCAGGAAAACAGAGAGTCCGGGGAATATTATCATAGGAATGGGGGTAGGGAGTTTGTGAGCGAGCCGAAGGCAACGCGTGATGGGAGAACTGCGGCCCTCAATGTGAATCTTGGTGTCATGTGCTTGCTTGGTAAGTCGTCCCAACTGAGAAGGGAGTTAGCCGTTAATCACGTCTCCCGTCTCATTGCAGCACGACGACCTTGTAGAATTTGTCTCCTTCCGGCTGGTAATCGCTATAGCTCGTTGTCGCTCCGCTGGAGTTGATGGCTCCACTCAAGGGTTGATAGGGGCCTTCCGGTTTCGAAGCCGCCTGGACTTGGTAAACTTTGCCGGTCACGCTGCTCCAGATGATGAGCACATTGCCGTTCGCCTGCATTGCCACGCTGGTGATGGCCAGGCGCGACGCCGCATTTTTTGCATTCGTGCTGGCAATACATTCGCCGAGATTAGTCCTGCCGTCCCAATCGGCGTCGTCTCCGGCGCGGGATTGGTCTCCACTCCGCGGGTCGGAGTGACCGAACTGAGCGAGCATCCACCAGTTGGCCATGCCGTCGCCATCGGTGTCCTTGGCTGTGGAGTTGACTTGCGCCGTGTAATTTTCACCTGCATTGGAATTCCAGATGACATTTCCATCCGCGTCGGTCGCGCGGAAAGCGTATTGGATCGTGGTGCCGGGATTGAACTTCCCGAGGCTCAAATGGAGGTTTGAGAAAATGCCCGTTTGTCCGTTGCCGGTGAGGGCCTGCGAAACCCAGGCGCCTCCATTTATGGAATAGGATGCCGCTACGTTTGTCGCCTTGCCCGGCGGCCAGACATCGACGTTCAGCCAGAAGTCATTGGAGGCGTCGATATTGTTGTCGGCAGGGTAATGCCAGACGTTGCCAAGCCACACTGCCTTCGCGCCATCGTGGTCGAGGACGAACTGCTGATAGCGGTCGATGCGGTTGTCGGAGAGGTCGCGCGCCCAGGCATTTGCCGAAACGCCGACGTCGCCGCCCATCACGTCGATCGCGTCATTGTTGCTATCTGGCGAGTCGAAGGTCGCGTCGGAGCCGGCGTCGCTGCGGCTGCTGCGGAAGGTCGCGAGAGACATGGTGATTCGTTGCGGGTAATCGATGCCGAGATCGTTCTTGTTAATGCGAACCTCGATCGTGCGGTTCGCGGCGCTGTAGGAGATCGCGGAGTCCGGCGAAGGCGGGCCGTGCCACTGGCCGTCGAAGATGCGGATGACGGGCTGGCCGGAGCCGTCGACGTAGAGCATGATCTGCTTCTCGGCATTTTGCGTGGCGCTGCCGAGGGCGATGGAACCGGTCGGGGTGGATGCGTCGCCGATCCACACCTGCCCGGCCCCTGCGGAGGTGTTCTGGTCTGTATCGAGGGCGATGCCGATCGCGGGCAGCGTGGCGTCGTCGATGCGCTGCATGCGGAGGAGGAAATAGACGTAGGTGTTGTCCGAGGTGACGCGCACCTCGGAGAGATCGGAGTCGGCCGTGGCACCGGCGAAGGTGCGGTGGTCGTTGTTTTCGCCCTTGTAGATCCACTCGCCGCTGCTGACTGCGGAGGCATGCACTTGCGAGGATGCTGAGCCCTGCCAGTCGCCCGGCCAGCCGTCGGTCTTGATGCGGCTGGTCTTGTCGATGATGACGAGATCCCAGAACTTGAGGCTCGGAACGGTGAATGTCACGTAGTAGCCCACGTCGTCCGTGCCCTCGGTGAAGGACAGCTCGACCGCGCGGCCGAGGCCATCGTCGGGCGTGGCGAGCAGCACCCGCTGTGCCTTTTTGTCGACGTAATATTTGAGTAAAATGTTGCTCTGCGGGGCGGGGTTGCCGGTGGTGTTGCGCCACTGCGTATCGACGCCGTTGAGGTTCACGAGGTTCAGGGCGTCGTATTCGTCGCGCCAGACTTTCGCGATGGTCCAGATCGTGCCGCTACGCCCGTCCTTGCTCAGAGCGTGCGTGCCGCTCCAGACGTTCATGCCGTCGGTGCCATCGGACACGTTGCCGAGCGTGTTGTAGAACAGGAAATTCTCGTAGCGCACGGCGAAGTCGTAGTAGTCGCGCATCGAGCGCTTGAGCGCGGGATGCATGCGCGGCGAACGCAGCGGGAAGTATTCGTTCACCAGCATATCGCCGCCGTCGCCGAGTTCGAGATGGAAGGCACCGTTGGCAAAGACGCAGGCATCCATCAATTTCGCGGAGGCGTCGTTGATGTAGGTCGGTTGGGGCGTGGCGACGGGATCGCTGAGCTCGTCCCAAGACTTCCGGTTGATGTAGGCGGCGAGCACGACCTGCTTACCGCCGCCGGCGGCGCGAGCGCGATTGATGAGGCCGCGGATGTCGTTGTAGTTGTCATAGCCCCAGACTTCGGCGTAGTAGGCGTCGGCGTCGGAACGCGCGATGTTGTCGAGGTAGCCTGCGGCGACGTCGTTGTGGGTGACGCGGGCGTTGGAATTGACGGTACGAATGCTCGCCCGCGCGCCGTTGATGAAATCGGCGAACCCGGTCCACTCGGGGATACCCTGGTCGGAGTTGTATTTGTAGAGCCAGGAGCCGCCGAGGTTGTCGAGATGGACGCCATCGAATCCGGCTTTCGAGATCGCGTCGCGGAATTCACCGAAGATGTGGTTTTTCCAGTCGCTGTTGGTCACGTCCATCTTCCAGATCGTGTAGCCGGCGTCGTGCTTCTCGATGTCGGCGGTGTTCGTGGACCACTTTTCTTGATAGGCAGCCCATTCCTTGTGCTCAGGCGCGGCGTTGTTGCCGCTGTCGCCGTAGAGGAGACTGTAGGCCATGGAGGCCATGTTGCGTGACTTGGAGGCGGCCACCTTGTTCTTCACCGTGTTAAAAGACTGCACGCGCCCGTCCACCTGCGTGAAGATGTCGGCGACCTGTCCGTTCCAGTAAGGCACGAGGCGGTCGTGCGTCCACATCCAGTCGTAGAACTGGACTACGTTAATGTGGTACTTCGCCAGCTCGGCGGCCTTCCCGTTGTAGTCGTCGCCTTGGTAGTAGTCGGAGTAGAATCCGTAGCGCGGGAACTTCACCCACTCACTGCTCACGTCGAGCGCGGACGAGCGTGTATCCACCACCTGGCCGCCGACGACGAAATCAACGTCCACGGTGTAGCCGCGGAAGTCGTTGCCGCGCGTCGTCCACGGAAAGCTAAGGGTCTGCCCGCTCCCCGCGGGGAGTATGATATTCTGCTGGAACGATGCGATCTCGTCGGTGAGTTGCTTTACACTCACTTTCACCACGCCGGTCACGGCATCGTTCGTCGCGTTGTAGAGATCGGCCTTGATCGTGGCAACTTCGCCGGGGTTGAAGCGGCCTTTGTCCGGATAGACGTCACGCAACGGCGAGTTGACGCGCACGAAATAGTCGGCGCCGTTGTTGCTTTCCCAATACGTCGCAGCGCTGGCGTTCTTCGCGCGGATGTAGTAGCGCACGGTCGTGCCCGCCGGGAAGCCTCCAATCTTCGCATGCCAGGCGTCGTTGCCGTTACTGGAACCGTTGCGCGACATGGCCGCCTCACTCCACGAGGCGCCGTCGTTCGTCGAATAGACGAGGGTGGCGGACGCCGCCACACCCACCGGCCACGTCTCGGTGTTGACCCAGAAATCCTTCTCCGGGTCGACAAGGCCGTAGTCGGGATAGGTGCTAGTGTTGCCGAGCCAGCGGATCGTCGCAGTGGTATCGTTGACGTTGACGTAGTAGTCGCTGCCGTTGTTGTTGTCCTGCTTCGTGGCATTCGGTCCGGTCGCCTGGATTGCATAGCGGATCGTCGTGCCGCGGGGAAAGGTGCCGAGGTTTTTCTGCCACAGCGCGTTCTGTCCCGCGTTGCGATGGAAGTCGAGAGACGCAGACTGCCAACTGGCGCCGCCGTTCGTCGTATAGGTGACCCTCACGGAATTGCCGGCCGCAACGGGAAAGGTTTCCGCGACGACCTTGAAATCCTGCGTCGAGGCGATGACACCGTTCACGGCGTTCGAGTGGCTATTGCCCACCCAATAAAGGTCTGCCCGGGCCAGCGAGACGCAGGCCAGGAAAATTACGGCGGACAGTCGAAGGGAATGCATGAAGTCGGAGTGCAAGACGGGCCGGATCATCCATTCCGCTGAACAAACGTAATGGGCGGTGGAGGGCGTTCTAAGGCGGCATGAGTCAGCAGTTAACTTTTGTTGATGCGCCCGATTCGCCGTCCTAGCGTGGGGACGTTGACCGAACGTCCCACCATTCGTTCACTGGCCAAGATCGCCGGTGTCTCCAACGCAACTATCTCCCTGGCGCTGCGAAATCATCCACGTATTCGCGCCAGCGAGCGCGAGCGCATACAGCGCATTGCCGCTGAGGCGGGTTACCAGACCAACGCCCTCCTCTCGTATCTCACCGCACAGATGCGGATGAACAATACGAGCTACCAGAGCACGCTTGGACTCCTCTGCGTAAGCGAGGAATCCAAGGAGTTGAAAACGGTGTCCACGTTCCGGGATTGGATCAGCAGTTGTCGGGAAGGCGCCAAGCAACTCGGCTACGGGATGGATCAGTTTGTCCTTTGCGACGAAAAGCTTCCTCCCATGCGGCTGGTCAAGATCCTGGAAGCGCGCGGCATTCGCGGATTGCTAATCATCGGCCCCTTCCCGAACAACGAATTGCCGGCCGATCTTCAACCGGTGTGGGAGCGGTGGACCTCGGTCGTCCTTGGTATTCGCCCGATCAATCCCGCTCTAGCCTTCGTGGCCAACGACCAGTTTTCCACGGCCGCCCGTGCCATGCGTGAGCTGCTTCAGCTTGGGTATCGGCGCCCCGGCCTCTGCATCCACCCTGACGTGGACGATCTGGTAGAGAACCGTTTTTTGGGCGGTTTCTTGGTTGAGCAGAGCCACTTGTGCCGAAAGGACCGTATTTCCCCGTTTTCCTACCAGCCCTCGAGACAGGAGCAATTTCAGGCGTGGGTGAGGCGATCCCGGCCGGACGTGATCCTCACCCTGCATCCGGAGGTAAAAAAGTGGATTGAACACATGGGGATGAATATTCCCAGGGACATCGGCCTCGTCCATCTCGACAAGACCGCCGAACTCAAGAGCTGGGCGGGCATGCAGCAAAATAATCAGCATATCGGGCGGGCGGCAGTAGATATGCTGGTCGGCCAGCTCCATCGCAACGAAGCAGGCGTGCCGCAGGTTCAGAGATGCACGTTCATCAGCGGCATCTGGAACGAAGGCTCCACCATCTGCCGGCAAGGCATCGCACCTGTTTGCGCTTCGAAATAAGGAATGTGTTGCGAGGCGACGGATTCTTTGCCGCGACTCCCACTGCCTGGCTTGGTAAACTGCTAACTTCAGGTTCACTAGATTCGATTTAGGGCCGGGCGCACGTTTGGAGCACCCTAAATCAATCGAATATGTGCAAGTCTCATCT